>JBDSOQ010000052.1:0-3575 GCA_039914755.1 Nitrosospira sp.
TATCCATCCCGGGCGCCGATGTAGTCTTAGAACCTCCATCTTGCCAGCAATGGCGGCGCCCAACCTCGATTTTTAGCCCTCAGCTATAAATAATTCCGCTTAGCCTGTCCGTTTTGCAAGAAGCTCGTAGGTCGGGCGGAGCCCGACCTACCAGTTGATCCTCCGATACCGGTGAGCCCCATCGGCAGTGAACCCATTATTTCCGCTATTCCGGCATCATATTTTGTAGGGCGGGTTCTACCCGCCGGATGGCTGCCAATCCAACAGATAAATAACGATGCCAAATTACCGCTCCCACCAAAGAATCGGGAGAAAGCCATTTCTTCACCATGATGACCGAATGACCGCCGGGCGGAAAACTATATTTACTCAGAGTGACGCACATTACGCCGCCCGCTGCAATGTAAGCAGTGCATGTAACACCCGTTTCGCATTGATGCATGAATAATTGTGGTTGAGCCCCCTTACTCCTTCGGTTTCTCGACTTCGCTGCCTAATAATATTGACCTCAGTCCGAGAAAGCGCGTGGGCTCTTCCGGTATGGGTTCCGGGCTTATTCTCATCAGCTCTTCTTCCAGTTGAGCGACACGTCGCTCCAGTGCGGCCTTGTCGTCTTCCAGCTTGTTGACCCGGCGACGTAGCTGCGAGCCTTTCCAGACATTCTTGATTATGCCCGGCCAGGATACCAATAGCGCAATAACGGCGCCGATGCCGATTGCGAGCAGCAATACCATGGCTAGAGAGCTATCGAAACTCCATAATCCCAGGGTGACTGTCACCGGTATGTTGTTCTGCAGAGAAAACGCCACGGCCGCGATGGCGGCGGCAATACCGACTATTAACAAAAGCTGCATGACTGTCTCCTCTGCTATTAATTTTTCACGAAAGGAAGCACCTTCGCAGACAACGTTAGTATGCACCCACTCGCAAACGGCCGAAAGGGGTGGCAGGATGAGGGATTCAACCCCTAACAGGTCGGTTAGGTAATAACCGTTCGATAATTGATGGGTTTGTTACCCGGTGAACGTATAAATCGAGGAGACAGGATTTCCGGACTTAAACGTAAAAAATCCCCTCATGGATTCGCTGGAACACGCTTGGCATTGCTCATTGCCTTGAGATAGGCAATGAGTTCTTCAGTGGCCGTTTCACGGTCGAGGATCGCGCCGGTCAGCCCTGGCATCGTCGTGTTGTACCGGATACTCTGCGGGCTCACAATCCAGCGCTTCAAATACTCTGGTTTAATATATTCGGTCACGCTCGCCGGGTAATTGAGCTCCGGTGCTTTACCTCCGCCTTCACCATTAATGGTATGGTATGCCATGCAGTATTGGCGAAAATGCATGAATCCGCGTTGCGCCTCTGCTGATGATCCCGTCGGGGGAATCATATCTGGAAAAGGCGGCACAAGCTTAAGCTCGATGCGCTTGATCTGGTAGGGCATGTCCGATGCGCCGGCATCGAGCAATTCTTTTGACTTGATATTATCCCAGACCAGGTAGAGCGGCCCGAGTTGCACGATTTCATTGTTTTGCAGCCTGTTAGTCAGCGTAAACGGCGTGCCATCCTCATGCGCGAAGGCGAAATAGGCGTCATGTGCGAGTAACTGCACCACCGGAATGCTGGGCTGATACCCGTCGATGGACGTGAAGACGATCTCCTGCGCTTTTTCCCAATCCCTTCCGAATACCTTGTCAAATACAGGTCGAGCTGGCAAAGCGCGATAAATGCGCTCCGCTTTTTCGTGCACCTCAAAAATTTTTATCGAGACAGCCGGCGCGATAGCGCGAAGATCATCCAGGGATAGAGCCCTGACGGTTTGGCCGTTGCTTTTGAACTCGATGTCAATGGCGCCTTGTGCCGATGCGGGCGCAAGCGAAAGCGCATCGACGAAAAAGCTGCCGAGCAAGAGCAGGAGATATTGCAAACATCTTGAAACACTCATACTCGTGCGGCTCCCCACGACACGTCTCCATTATTTTACAATATGCCCATGCACCATTCTCGGTTTGACGGATGTGCAGCTTGGATAGCTTGAGTAGGATGGGTGGAGCGTAGCGCAACCCATCAAAACTACGCAACACGACACAATAAAGCACCCCGCCGCAAGCAGTGGGGTATTAACCGCGCTCTTACAATCCGCTGGCTTTCAGCCAGCCTTCATCCCAAGGGGCGGGGAATTAAACCCGCAGAGATTAACCACAACCGCATATCAGCAATGTTGCATTGGCAGGGCATTAGCATAATCAAATGATGAGTTGCCTCACGCAGAATCGCGAGCCGCGACCTTTTATGATGCGCCGTGCACCATGTATTTCCGATTTTACCAGCTTAGCTGTCAGCCGAGCACTTTGTGGAAGATTTGCTCAGAGATGCTCAACGAACCTATACCCATAGCGATAACTAAAAATGCTGCGTGAACTGATTTCCAGAGATATGAAGAAACTTGCTGGCGCGATATATCACGCCAGAGGCACCGCTTATTTCGAACAAGGCCTGGTGAAATTGATCGATGAGAATGACAGCGACATCATCGCTTGCGTTGCAGGCACATATGATTATGAAGTGCGGCTATGGCACGAAGACGATGAGCTGATGTACGAGTGCAGTTGCCCGGTGGGGCAGGATGGCGATTTTTGCAAGCATTGCGTTGCAACCGGCCTTGCGCTGCTCGCAAAGCGTGTGAAAAAAAAGCAGCACTCCGCCACGGATGACATTCGCAATTATCTGGAGACGCTGGAAGCGGACGCGCTGATGGGCATCATCATGCATGCCTGCGAACATGACAAGCGCTTGCGCGAAAGACTCCTGCTGGCAGCGCGAGGACGAGGAAATTCCAATTCGGCAGTCAAGGCATGGAAGGATGCGTTAAATCGCGCCACGGTTACACGCGGATTTATCGATTATCATGCAATGCATTCCTTCGCGGCGGGTATTCAGGAAATTATCGATGGGCTGGCAGACTGGGTTTCAGGTGGACGGGCAGCCCAAGCCATTGACCTGGCGGAATATGCCGCAAGCAAGGTTGAAAAACTGACCGACGAATGCGACGATTCCAACGGTGAACTGGGCGATCTTCTGGACAGCATCGGCCAGGTTCACCTGGCGGCGTGCCGGGCGGCACGCCCCGATCCGGAGGCGTTGGCTGA
The DNA here is from genome assembly GCA_039914755.1 of Nitrosospira sp. Taxonomy (GTDB): domain Bacteria; phylum Pseudomonadota; class Gammaproteobacteria; order Burkholderiales; family Nitrosomonadaceae; genus Nitrosospira. Next base: position 3,150 of record JBDSOQ010000052.1, read on the forward strand.
CCGGTTGCTGGAGCATGAGATGGACGACGGGCTGGATACTTTCATTGATGCCGCGGCGCGCTATGCTGATGTACTGGGGGAAAAGGGATTGGCGGAGTATCGCCGTCTGGCCGAGCTTGAATGGCAGAAAATTCAACCGTTATCCCCAGGGTCCTCGCAGGCTGAACGATGGGATGGGAATCGCTATCGCATCACGCGAATTATGGAAACATTGGCGAAGCAAAGCGGCAACGTGGAAGAACTGGTGGCGGTAAAATCCCGCGACCTTTCACTGGCGTGGCATTTTCTCCAAATCGCCGAAATTTACCGGAATGCAAAAAATGGAGAAATGGCATTCGAATGGGCGCAACGCGGATTGGTGGCTTTCCCCGTAAACACCGATTCGCGCTTGCAGGATTTCTTGATCGAGGAATATTTGCATCGTGG
>JBDSOQ010000186.1:0-3209 GCA_039914755.1 Nitrosospira sp.
GATGCAAGTCAACAAATGGACCTTTTTTTACGGAACGTCCCATGATTCATTACCCTTTATTTGAATAACGGCGCCGCACAATCATACCATCGGTACGCTTATTGGCGCGAGTACGGAAACCTTTGGCAGGCGTTCCCCATGGGCTGACTGGATGACGCCCTGCAGCGGTTTTACCTTCACCTCCACCATGGGGATGATCTACAGGATTCATCACCACGCCGCGCACCGTTGGCCGGATGCCGCGCCAGCGCTGTGCACCTGCTTTACCGATCGACCGCAAATTGTGCTCTTCGTTTCCAACCTCGCCTATGGTGGCGCGGCAGTTTACGTGAACCCTTCGGATTTCGCCGGAACGCAGGCGAAGCTGGGCATAATCCCCCTCACGTGCCAGAAGCTGCACCGACGTACCCGCGGAGCGGGCCAGTTGCGCACCTTTCCCCGGCATCATTTCCACGCAGTGAATTGTGCTGCCCACCGGAATATTGCGCAGCGGCAGCGCGTTACCGTTCTTGATCGGCGCATCCACCCCGCTCATCAATTGCATACCGGCAGCAATGCCGCTCGGTGCGACGATATAGCGTCGCTCCCCATCGACATAGCAAAGCAATGCAAGATTTGCGCTGCGATTCGGATCGTATTCCAGCCGCTCCACCTTGGCAACGATACCATCCTTGTTACGCCGGAAATCCACGATGCGATAATGCTGCTTGTGGCCGCCTCCCATGTGGCGGGTGGTAATCCGACCTTTATTGTTGCGCCCCGCCGTGTGATTCTGCTTCTCCAGGAGCCTGGCATAAGGTTCGCCTTTATGCAAACCCGGATTAACGACTTTGACAACTGCGCGACGGCCGGGAGAGGTTGGTTTGACTTTAACCAGTGCCATTATTTGACCCCTCCTTGAGCAATTTCAGAAAAATTTATTTCCTGACCGGTCTTGATGCTGACATAAGCTTTCTTCCAGTTGCGACGGCGCCCCATGAAACGGCCAAAGCGCTTTTCCTTACCTTTGACGTTTGCAACCTGCACGCTCTCCACTTCGATATTCTGGCCCTTCCACATCAGCTCGACCGCTGCTTTGATCTCGGGCTTCGTCGCATCCTGCGTCACGCGAAAAATGACCTGGTTATGTTTTTCCGCGATATAGGTAGCCTTTTCCGACACTTGCGGTGACAAAATGACCTGCATCAGGCGTTCCGGATTGAATGTTTGCGTACTCATGCAAGCATTTCCTCCATCTTGGCCAATGCGCCGCGAGTTATCAGCACGTTGGCAAAACGCAAAAGGCTGACCGGGTCGACGTGACCCGCTTCCACCACCTTTACGAGAGGCAGATTCCGTGATGACAAATAGAGATTCTCATCCACACTATCGATAACGATCATGACCTCACCCAATTTCATATCTTTCAGTTTTCCGGCCAGGACTTTGGTTTTTGGCGTATCCAGGACGAAATTTTCCACCACTGACAATCGGTTTTCACGGACGAGCTGAGATAGTATCGCTCCCATACCTGCCCGATACATTTTACGATTGACCTTGTGACTAAAATTCTCTTCGGGACTGTTGGGAAAGATTTTTCCTCCACCACGCCACAACGGGCTCGACGCCATACCGGCGCGTGCACGCCCTGTACCTTTTTGCCGCCAGGGTTTGCGGGTGGACTTGGCAACATCCGAACGTCCCTTTTGGGCGCGGTTGGCACTACGCGCGTTGGCAAGGTAAGCCGTCACCACCTGATGTACCAGGGCTTCGTTGTACTCCCGACCGAAAAGGGAATCAGGAACCGAAACACTGGCAGCCGACTGGCCGTTATCGCCAATGAGCTTAAGTTCCATTATGCACCCCCCTTCTTGCCGGATTTCGTACCACTTTTTGCCGCCGCTTTTATATCAAGCTTTGCAGCAGGCTTCACAACGATCCTGCTGATCTTTACGCTCGGATGCACCACCACGTCCCCGCCCCTCGATCCGGGTATCGCACCCTTGATGAGCAACAGGCCTCGCTCGGCATCAACCCGCAGCACTTCGAGGTTCTGGGTGGTGCGTTTTACGCTACCCAGATGCCCGGACATGCGCTTTCCGGGAAAAACGCGACCGGGGTCCTGCGCCATTCCGATGGAACCTGGAACGTTGTGAGATCTGGAATTGCCATGGCTGGCACGATTTGAGGAAAAACCGTGACGCTTGATTACACCAGCATAACCCTTTCCGATGGTAATACCGGTCACATCCACTTTTTGCCCAACCCGGAAAATATCCGAACCCACGACTACACCGGGTTTGAGACTATCAGTTATCTCCTGTCCCACGCGGAATTCCTTAAGCACATGACCGGCTTCCACTGCAGCTTTGGCAAAATGCCCCGCTGAAGGTTTATTGACGCGAATGGCGCGGCGCTTGCCGAAAGTGACCTGCACGGCGGAATAGCCGTCAGTGGCTGGTGTTTTGACTTGGGTGACACGATTGTTGGACACGTCAAGTACTGTGACCGGCTGGCTATCGCCATCGTCGGTGAAAATACGAGTCATGCCAACCTTGCGGCCGACGAGCCCTAAACTCATTTTAATTACCTTTTCAAAAAAGGTGCCGATTACAATTGACCGGCAGGTACATTTTGTTTAAATCAGGGATTCAGATTATTCGTCAATAAACGATTAACTAAAAATTAAATTCAAAAACTCATAACTTTATTTCTACATCCACCCCTGCGGGGAGATCCAGCTTCATCAAGGCATCCACTGTTTTATCAGTGGGGTCCATGATGTCCATCAGGCGCAGATGAGTCCGAATCTCGAACTGATCGCGCGAGGTCTTGTTGACGTGAGGAGACCGCAATACGTCGAAGCGCTCAATGCGCGTCGGCAGAGGTACAGGCCCCTTCACCACCGCCCCTGTCCGTTTGGCGGTCTCAACGATTTCCATCGCAGATTTATCGATCAATCGGTAATCAAACGCTTTCAGACGAATACGAATTTTTTGGCTTTGCATAAACGAACCTCAGGTTGAGGATTTGGATTTCGAATTGACGATTCGATGCTGTGGCACTAAATCTTAAATCCTATCCTTGATCCTGTTATCACTCGATAATCTTTGCCACCACGCCAGCGCCAACGGTTCTGCCGCCCTCGCGAATGGCAAAACGCAGACCTTCTTCCATCGCTATCGGCGCGATCAGGTTGACCGTCACGGAAACGTTGTCTCCCGGCATGA
>JBDSOQ010000107.1:0-4629 GCA_039914755.1 Nitrosospira sp.
ATCCGAAATACCCAGTCGCCGATATCGATGATCATTCCGGTTTCTTCCGCGATGGAAATAAAATCGACGGGGCTTACGAGGCCGAGCTTTGGGTGGTGCCAGCGCAACAATGCTTCAGCCTTATGGACTCGCCCGGTTTCGAATTCCACGATGGGCTGATAGTGCAGTTGAAGCTGGTTGCCAGCCAGCGCGCTACGCAAGTCGCCGGCCAGGCGCATACGGATCTGTGCAGCTTCCTGCAGTGTATGGGTGAAGTAGCTAAAGCAGTTCCGGCCTTTATTCTTGGCCGCATACATGGCTTGATCGGCGTTCCTCACCAGGGATTCCGCACCGGCGCCGTCATGCGGGTAAAACGTCACGCCGATACTGGCTGACACATAGGCTACCTCATCCCCTAATTTGAATGGTTCGGACATCCTGTGCAGGATGTCCCGGATGACACGGTTGATACTGATTAGGCTTTTTAGCGACCCCAGGATCACGGTGAATTCATCCCCCCCAAGTCGCGCTACCTGATCGACGCCACGAACGCAACTGCTCAGACGCCACGCCGCTTCCTTGAGCAAAAGATCGCCAACGTTATGTCCGTAGACGTCATTGACCGCTTTGAAATTGTCCAGATCCAGAAGAATCAAAGCTATCGATGATCCAAAGCGATCCGCTTTCTTGATTTCCTGCTCCAGCTGATTATGGAACATATGGCGGTTGGGCAAACTCGTCAGGGGATCGAAGTTGGCTTGCTGCCAGATCAGTTCTTCCGATTTCTTCTTCGCGGTGATGTCCGAGAACAAGGTTACCCATCGGTGTACCGAACCGTCATCATTGTAGATGGCATTCATCGTGCGCCACTCGATGTAGACATCCTTGTTCTTGCGCCGGCCTTCCATTTCTCCCTCCCAATAGCCGTTGGCCACGAGGGAGGTTTTCATTGCTAAAAGGGAAGACTCTCCTTGAAGACCGGCATTCAGAATGTCGGAACTCTGCCCCACGATTTCGTCTGACGTATAGCCTGTCACCCTGGTAAAGGCCGGGTTTACGGTGATGATGATATTTTCGGCATCGGTCACTATCATTGCCTCGCTGCTATTCTCAAATATCGCGATAGCCTGTCGCATGGATTCCTCGGTTTCCTCTCGCTTGCCGATATCCTGCTCGATTGCCAAAGCCATGGAGTTGAACGCACCGCCGAGCTCGGCCAGTTCGTTATGCGTTTCAATATGGCAGCGGGCAGCGTAATCGCCTTGTGCAATATTCATTACCTCGCTACGGAGTTGGGCCAATGGAAGCAGAACTGCGCGGCGAGCATAGAAAATCGTGGCAGCGACGGCAAGCATCGCGATAACGATGAGCGTCATTACTACCAGAATGTGGCGATGCAGGCGAGCAAGGCCATCCTTTACTTCCGCTTGTGTTCGTGTATCGAGCATATCGGTAAATTGCCGGATAGGCGCGATGACGGCGGCTTTTTCGGCGATGTAGCGTTCCCCGAACAAAAGATCGATGAAAAGCTGCCGTTCAGGTGACCAGTGGTCTGCAAGCTTATTCTTGCTACGTGCCTGTATCTCGTCCACCGCGGCGATTGCCTGTTTCTCCAGTATGGTTAATTTATCGGACTTTATTTTGGCTTCCCACAGCAGGGCAGTCTCCTGCTTGCCGAGACCTTCGTTACGCATCATCTCGAACAAGGAAACAGGCTTGCCCAGCTCAGCGCCGGCACTTTTTCCCACATCTGCAAGATGCCAGTAGGTGTTGGGATAATTTTGCAGGCGCGGCTTGATACCTTCCCGGATATCCAGAATATCGAAAAAATAATGCTTATAAATCGGATTTCCTGTGGTTACGTATGTGCGGGCCATGCGCGTGAGGTCTTCAGAGCTTTGAAACAACTCACCGGCAAGCAGCAAAGAGCGATAGCGGTGATCCTCACTGGAGGCGACGTCATTGCGGATACCCAACGCCTGAAAAACCATTATTCCAATTGCACAAAGAAGCAGCATCAGGATGACAGTGAACAGCTTGGTAAAAAAACCAATTCTCATGAAATCATCCCCCCGCCTCGTCAAATTAGGTATTTGCAACTTTTGCCATCTTGTTTTCTTGCATCGCAGGTGTTGTATGTAACGAAGCATGAGCATGCCCCGCCGCTCATATCTAAGCTGCATGGACAATAACGGCTGCAATGCGGGACTACTAAAGCCGATGGGTAAATTTACCCCAAAGACGAGAATGATCACCTGCCGTCACGAAATGTCGCGTCCGAGTGTTCAGGCAGTAATTCTTGTCCCCAGCCGCCATCCATCCACATTGGTGGTTGCGCCTCAATAGCCCAGGTCCCGCAATACCGGCCTTACCGCGCCTGCGGAAGGCGCAATGACGAGCACGCGCCATGACTCGTCGGTATTTCTTACAATATGTGAAGTCAGCGCGGATTTATTTATTAACCATTTGATCCAACAGGTATTTTTTTTCTGGAATGATTTTTGCTTAACAAGGAGCACTTACTCATCTCGGCATTTCATTCAATTACCTGACTTAGGCAGATCCAGCGCAAATGATTATTCCTTCCCCGTTCTCTTTTCCTTCCTCGCTCTCCGATGAGCATCTGGAACGGTACTTCCGGGTGATACGGGAAGGAATAGCTGTGCAGAGCCATTCCGACCTATTGAGGTGGCTGCAGGGAGAAATACAGCATTATCTTCCCCACGAAATCATGCTCGCGGTCTGGAATGATGCTGGCGCGAACTCTCTTCGACATGACCTTGTTTCCGTATTGCCCGGCGTCAGAACCGAGCATTTACATTCGGAAAATCTTTTGGCCTTGCAACGGGGGTTGTATAGCTGCTGGGTCGAATTGGGCAAGGCGCCCTACCGATTAAGCCTCGGCGCGTGTGGTTTTCGATTTGGAGACCGTGGGCCGCTATGCGCTTTTCGCGAAGCATTGCACGACATGCGGTCTCTGCTCGTACACGGCATCAGCGACGAACGCGGAGGCCAGGACTGCCTCTATGTAATATTCAGTTCAACCAACAACCTCAACGATTCCCCGCTGGGCGCAATGGAGAACCTGCTGCCTTATCTTGACACTGCATTGCGCCGGGTCCAGCCCCTGGCTCGTCGAAATAGCGCTGCGCCATCCCCGGCAGATGCGTCGCAAAACAGCGAAAGTTACGGGCTGAGCACGCGTGAAGTCGAAATACTGGATTGGGTCAGGGCGGGCAAAACGAATGCCGAGATCGCCTCCATCCTGACGATCAGCATTTATACAGTTAAAAATCATTTGCGGCGCATCTTCAAGAAGCTGGATGTTTACAACCGGGTGCAGGCCATTTCCAAGACTGGCCCAGCACAAATAGCTGAAGCCGGTTCGGAGCTTTCTCTTCAGTCCATTTCGACTTCAAAACACTAAAGCCCATGCGACACCAAGTCTTGAACCTGAATCCGGCAGTCCGCTTGCAGCTTATGGACAAGGGTCATTCATCATCCCGCCCAACCAACAACCTATTTGGCTATTGGGCCTCGGCTTCGCCATCGGTCTGCATCAAACCTTTCTCCAGCGGTCCAATGGGTCTTGTTCTATGGCTCTTAAGCATGGTCAATAGCACTAGAGAGCTATCGCAATCAACCCGTCGGGCTATTTCATCTTCCTGCTTTTATGCGAATAATAACAACTGCGGCAATGGAGAGAGTTTTACGACAAACCAAAAAAGTCCCAGGTATGACGCCTGATCGGGAACACTTCTGCAAAGATATTACGCAACCCTGCAACTGAAAAACAAGGAAAATAAAATGAACAAAAAAAATAAATTCTTTTCCACGATACTCGCAACACTAGTTGGCGCAGCCCTCTGGATACCGTCTGCACAAGCGGCTTTCATACTTGACATTAAAATAGGAGAGGCTCTCCTTGGCAACTCTTCAGATGCGAATGAGCTCGCCTACATGGAAACGTTTGCCGGTAACACCAATCTGGTACAAGATCTCAAGATTGACTCGTTCACCGCTTATGCGAATGGTACAAATCCGGGTGAATGGTACCTGGATATCAACCCGGCCACGCCAGGGTTTTTCCTTCTGAAATTCGGCATTGGTGGTACCAGTGCCACCGCCAATACTTTTTTCTTTCAAAACACCGGGGAAATGACAAAACTGGTATGGTCCAACGAGCAAGTGCAAAATCTTTCTGGAGGAGGCGGGAAAAACACCAATATTGGTAGACTAAGCCATTACACAACGTATGACGCAGCATTTAGCCAAACTGGCGAGATCCCGGAACCGGCAACCCTTGCCCTGGTTGGACTCGGCCTTTTCGCTATCGGGGCCATACGCAGGCGTAAATCGTAAAGCTCCAGAATGCACGGACGAACGGACCCGCTTCGGCGGGTTTTTTTGTTATCGCAGATCCCGCCGGACCTTATAGAACTTATCAAGGTGCAAAGCAATTCGGGCCGCTTTAGCTATTGCCTATCGATCCATGCGCGCGCTTCTGCGCCAGCGGCTTCGGCCGCCTGATCCTGATCAGACAAAGGTTCGACAAAGCTTTCATAAACAACGATTCCTTTGTCATCGAGAATCCTGTAGCGGCCATTCCAGAGACTTGTCGTATCGTCGTGGTCCGCACCGGCGACAATG
>JBDSOQ010000228.1:0-4574 GCA_039914755.1 Nitrosospira sp.
AGATCTTCCGGATAGACCGGTTTAGGCAGGTTGGCGAGGCGCCGCTCAGCATCAATCACAGAAATGGCAGAAAGTTTTTTCATCAGCCGGTTGTTCAAGAAAAGACGCGTATTTTAACGCAGCGGAAGGGCCGGGTACGAAAAGCGGGATGGGGCGGCGGCAAACGATTTATTCTTGATTTCTCATTCTCGTCAGCTATGTTTAAACGGCAGTGCGTCAATCGGCCACACCCATTTGAATAGTATGTAAATATTTGAATAGTATGTAAATATATGTCTGCGTTATACCGCGCAACTGGTTTGCGATGAGGCGACAGCCATGCCAATTATCTGAACCGCTATAGATAAGGTAGCATGACTAAACTTATTTATGCCTCGATAAGCTGCCAAAGGTCGGTCCAGGTTCTCGATGAGCTGGAGCTTCTTTTCGAGCCGTTCAGGCCAGTCTGAAAAGATCAGCCGGCCGAGCAGGGAGCACCGCCTTATCGACCTTATCGAAGCGAAGCCATGCTTATATAAAGCACTCATTTTTTATCCAGGAAAAACCCAACATGCGGGCTACCATTCAGTTTATCCATCCAGACAGAAAACTGGCTATCCTCACGAAGTTGCTGGGTATCATTCAAGGTATCGGCAGTTTGCGACCGCATATCCTTGCGCATGGCGTACTACTCGACAAATTGAATAAAAACGATCTGGAGATATTAAAAAAAGCGCTGACAAACCTGGGATATTCGAGTTATATCGCCACAGACAGTACCATTCGCCTGCTTATCGCCAATGGTGAATTGCGTACCCTGTTTGGGCTGGTGATGCCCATCGGACGTAGACAAAACGCTTTTGCGGAAATTTTTTGGGAACGTGGTTTTACAATTGAGAATCTTCCATCCGATCAAGCCGAGGATCTGAGAAAACGGCTCGAAACCATTGCTACCGTTATTACTGCACCGGACATCCCACAGCCATCTATTCATACGGTTTGCGGCCACGTCAGCCAGCCAGACGGCACGCCGATCAGCACTGTTGGCTTTACCGCGCGCGCTTTCGATGCGCTGTCACCAACAAATCTTGTCCCACGTGGAAATACGGTTGCGCTTCAGACCAATGGAAATTATCGCATCGATTTTGCCTGGCAGTCAGACGGCAGAAAAGGGCCAAATCTACTGGTTCACATCTTTGATCCGCAAGGGAATGTCGTTGCGGAAGGCAGAAAAACCTCAGCGGCTATTCAGGAATTCCTCGATATTACGGTCAACCACTTCGAACCTGAAACCTATGCGTTGACAATAACGGTTAAAAACTATGCGACGGATGCTTCTTTGTCGGGGATACAGGTTGACGCCGTATTCCAGATTAACGGCCAGCAACTGATTCGCTCAGGCACGACAGATGCCGAGGGCGTGACGCTTATCCCGGTTGATGAATCTTTTTTCGGCACAGGACATACTGTCGAGGTTCTGTTCCGCGTACATCGTGATGATCAAGCGCTCGATACCGCTACCTTTATCGAAAACCTTCTACCTGGAAACCAGGCGGTGGAAATTCTGATTACGGTGCCGAAAGCCGGCGGAGAGCAGCGTATTGTCCGAGGCGCCGTTCGACAGACGGATGGTTTCCCTTTGCCAGGTGTCATCGTGCAGGCATTCGACCGGGATATGCGGACAGAGACGTTACTTGGACAGGCGGTGGCCGATACTCAGGGCTTCTATGAGATTGCCTATACTGCCGGCCAGTTGCGGCGGCCAGAAAAAGTGCGGGCCGATCTGGTCATCCGCGCGTTCGAACCGGAGGGGAAGGGGGATGAAATCGCTGTGTCGGGCATTATATTCAACGTTTCGCCGCAACAAACTGTCAATCTTGAGGTTGAACTGGAAAAATTTCGCGGGCCGTCGGAGTACGAGCGATATCTTGCCGAGCTGCAACCGCTGATTGAAAGCGTGCCAACTCAGGAATTAACGAAGGAGGATCTGCTTTTCCTGGGCGGCAAAACGGGCATTTCGCCCAAACAGCTCAATTATTTGCGGCTGGATGCGCAATGGTCATTTCAACACATGCTGCTACCTGCGGTACTTTACGGTCTTTTTCGCCAAGGGCTTCCGACCGATTTGCGCCGCTTGCTGGCGGAGAAGCCGGTGCGTTTACAGGAAGCACTTAAGACATCGCTGGCACAGAACATCGTTCCGGCGGCAATAGCTCCCCAAATTGATCAGGTTATTGAGCAGCTTTTATCCCTTGATGACTCGCCGGGCTTCGAATTGGAGCTGGAGGCGGAGGCCAGGCAAGGTGCAGTCAGCGGAGGATGACACCAGGCATCCAGACCGTGGAAATGTATGCTCATCGCAACCCGCCTGGATTCGCGGATTCGTCGGGATGATGGCATTTTTCCGAGTGGGGTCTATAGTGATATATCTTCTTATCCGCGATGAATTTCCAAATCATGTCCAGAAGTCGTCGCACTAAACGATTTTTATCCGTTTTGCTGCTTATAGTGGGCGGCATACTGATGTTCCTGGCGCCGGAAAACATCTGGATCGGCGCCATTCTTTTCATGCTGGGTCTCGCCCTGGAAATAGCAGGGTTGGTGCTCAGGCGCGATAAATAACGAAACAAACGAGATAAGAAGCGGTAATTGTTGCTACGTAGAGTGGTGTTGATCAACAATCTCTTAATTGTGATTCAGGGTTGCAGGCCGCAGTCATCGCGAAGTCATCGATTAAATCAAAGCCGGATGGCCGTGACTCGCAGAGGCGCGGGGCGCAGCCCGCGAGCCCGACGGCGGAATGCCGGGACGCAAGAGTACGATAGGGGTACAAGGTTCAATTTCACTTTGGATTGGAGATCCTTTATCCAGCAGATCGAACAAAACCCCTTCTCGCGTGAGTGCTGGGCACGACGCCAGCGCGACCAATTCGCATGTTGAACGTCGTGCCAGGCTACGCGCCAAAATACGCTGGCGGGTCGAAATGCGCTGCACTTCTGCTCGCCCGTGGATGAAGGCGCTTCTCAAATTGAACAGGTCTTTATAGTTCTGCTTGGCCTTATCGTCTCTGAGTGCTGCACCAAGCCGAGTAGCGACACGCTCCGTTGCCCCCGCAAAATTCCGATGTGGGTCAGACCTTGGCCGTAGTGCGCGCCTATGGTCACTTTCCAAACCGAATGCCGCTTCGATCACTGTCAGATGGGCAATGAACTCATCAATTCCATCAGCAAGAAAAGCCCGAACTAGAAAATGCACGATTGGCGTCTCAAAGAGTGGTGTCGCGCGTGCGGACTGCAACTCAGTCCAGGCTGAATTAGCGACCCATTGCAGTCCAATGGTCGCGTTACTGTCGAGCCGCAGGACCGTGGGTCGCTCAAGCTCTATCTCTTCGCCCCAGTCACCCTGAGCGATCCAAGGTTCAAGGGTAAGGCTATCTGGACTGGGTGGGCGCGATGGTGCGGCGAAAAGATTGTCGGCGAGGGTATATATCCATGGCACGCGGAAATCACGCCGGTCAACCTCATTCCTCGTATCAGATGATGGCCTGCAAGCCCTTGTCGGCGATGATGTTGAGTAGCTTCAGGGCAGGCCCCGCCGGACGGGTATCGCCTTGCTCCCACTTGCGTACAGTCGATGCTGTCGTATGCAAGTGATGCGCGAACACCGGCTGGCTGAACTTCAATTCTTCGCGCAGCCGCTTGATATCGGCAGCACTGAACTCCCGCACCGGCGGCGGGCAGATCGCGTCGAACTCGCGCATCGTCACCTTGCCGATCGCGCCAGCATCGTGCAGTGCGGCCAAATCGCCACGCAGGGATTCAATGATCTTGATCGTCACAACACACCTCCACTAACACGCCAACCTTCAATGCCTTCGCCAGGTTTTCGGCCGATAGCTCCAGAAACACCTTGCCGACAAATTGCAGTGCCTTCTTCTCATCCTGCGTGATGTTCGCCTTGTCGCTTTTCGGGAACCCGTGCAGGAACACATAACGGTCGCCGATTCGGGCTGACAATAGCGTGCGATAGCCACCACTCTTGCCCCCACCTGGACGCGCTACCCGCTTCTTGTAGAGGAAGCCGCCCAAGTCAGCATCAATCAGGCCGCCTTCCATCTCCTTGACCGCCTTGCACAAGGCAGCATCAGGTAGCTTCTCGGCCGCCTGCCATCGTGCAAAGTCCTTGCGCTTGAGCACGTTCACGCTACTTCGCGCTCCTAACTATACCCGTAACGGGCATGATTTCCCAGCCCCACTGCATGCACCCAAGAGGCGAGCCCGAATTGTCGAGTGGTCGAGATACCGGAACAGCTTGCCCATCTCCTCGTCACTGATGAAGCGGTTGCCTTGCCAGCGGGGTGCATGGGAATATGCCGGCATGTGTATGGTGCCGTCCGGGCGGTAGCCACACACCTCGGCCAAGTTGAATCATCCTAAGTAATTGATAAATATGCTTTATCTGGCTTAGACGTAGCCCAGTGAAGTTCGGTGCTGGAGTCATGGCGAAATAAAAAAACCCGAAGACGGACGGGCCGGGTTCGGGTTTAGAGTTTCCACTTACAAAGGAGGGATCACTTATCCAACGACTACATGATA
>JBDSOQ010000209.1:0-2598 GCA_039914755.1 Nitrosospira sp.
ATAACGCGCTCAAGTTTTCCAGATTTGTCCCGGAACCGGCTATCGAAATTCTTGCGCAGCCTGCGGATGGTTACTGCATCCTCTCGGTTCGGGATAATGGAATCGGATTCGACATGCGTTTTTACCACAAGATTTTTGAGATATTTCAGCGCCTCCATCGAGCCGAAGACTACCCCGGAACGGGCATCGGGCTTGCAATGGTGCACAAAGCCATGGAGCGGATGGGAGGACGCGTCTGGGCAGAAAGCGAACTGGGCGCCGGGTCGGTCTTTTATCTGAAATTACCTCTATACGGTACCGCTACAGCAGTGACTCCGGCAGTTTCCGAGCCGGGTTAGCAACAGCGATCGATGAATACTACGTTGCCAATCTTGCTCATTGAAGACAATCCAATGGATGTGGACCTGACCCGGCGCGCGTTTATCCGGCACAATCTGGCCAATCCCCTCGAAGTAATGCGTGATGGTCAGGAAGCAATTGATTTCGTGGCAGGCTGGAGGGCAGGAGATCCCGTGCCTTCCGTGATATTGCTCGATCTGAAGCTCCCAAAAATCAGCGGACTGGAAGTCCTGAGGGTCATTCGGGCGCACCCCGATATCGGAACTGTCCCAATCGTGGTTCTTACGTCTTCGGCCGAAGATGATGATATTCGTGAAGCTTATTTGCTTGGTGCAAATTCCTACATCGTGAAGCCGGTGGATTTTGAAAAATTCATTGATGTGGCGCAGCAGATCGAGCTCTATTGGACAGTTCTCAATATGCATAGCTTTTCAAAGCCGGCATAATGAAAATCCTCTATCTGGAGGATAATGCGCTGGACGCCGGTTTGGTGCGGCTGGAGCTGGGGAGACGCGCGCCCGATATTCAACTGGACATAGTCGGGACATTGGCCGAGGCACTGGCACGGATCGAACGGTTCCATGAAATTTATGGAACCAGCCTGGAAACCCCGGTGATCGCGAGTGTGGGCGAGGATGCTTCACCTCGTTATGATCTGATCCTGACGGACCTCAATCTTCCCGATGGCAGTGGCAGAACGTTGCTGGCACGGGTTCGCAGTCAGCATTTGCCGCTTCCCGTCGTGGTACTTACCGGTTCGAGCAACGAAGAAGTATTAGTCGAGTTGCTCCGGGCCGGTGCGGACGATTACGTCATAAAACGTGACGGCTTCCTTGAAACGCTGGCTCTCGTGCTGCGGGCTGCATTCGACAAGTTTCGCACGGAAACCTATAGAAGAGCCGCTGTGCTCAGGATTCTTTACGTCGAGCCTGATGCTCATGAAATCGATCTGGCCAAGCGAGAGCTGGCTTCCATCGCTCCACACCTCCACATTGAATCGGTTCAGACAGCAGAGCAGGTTTTTAAGCGTTTTGCAGCCTCCGGTCCGGATGCCGCCATTGACGTTCTTCTACTCGACTATTATTTGCCTGGTGCTTCCGCTACCGATATTTTGAAGGAGCTGTGCCAGGTGCGCGGGTTTGATCTGCCGATCATTCTGGTTACCGGTTCCGGCGACGAAGAAATTGCGCGGCAGTCTCTCAAATTGGGCGCCGCTGATTATGTGGTGAAAAGCGCGGGTTATCTTCAACGGTTGCCCACGGTCATCGAAAATGTCTGGCTTCGGGCCGAGTCAAATCGCAGGGAACGGGTTTTGCTGGAGGAAAGGACCCGGCTTGCTCTTGCCACTGAAGCAGCCGCAATAGGTATTTGGGAGTGGAACACGGTTACCGGCAACATCATCTGGGATGATCGCATGTACGAGATTTATGGTGTTCCACGCGGGAGCGCAATCACGTATGAAATCTGGAGATCCTACACTTATCCCGACGACTTGCCCGAGCAGGAAGCGCAACTCAAAAAAATCAGTGCGGAAAATGGGCGCGCACAGCTTGATTTCCGGATTTTGCGCGGGCACGAAACCATACGTCACTTGCATATCGCCAAAGCGGTGAAATGGAGCACGAACTGTAACGAACTGCGAATAGTTGGCACGGCCATTGACATTACGAAGCGCAAGCAGACTGAACTGGCAATTCAGGAGCACGCCATGCAGCAGGGCCTCATTGCAGCTTTCGGGCAACAGGCGCTCGCCAGCGCCGATCTTGACGAATTATGGGATCAGGCTGCGGTGATTGTATCCCAGGGCTTGAACATCGATTTTTGCAAGGTTCTCCAGCTTGCGCCGGATTTACGTTCTTTTATACTCAAGGCAGGTTCGGGTTGGCAAGCCGGCTGGATAGGCCGCAAAATATCATTCACTTACGAGAACAGCCAGAACCGGTTTGTTCTCGCGAGCCACCAACCGGTCATCGTAGGAGATTTCCACTCCGAAACCCGCTTCAAGCCTTCAAATATTTTGCGAAATCATGGTATCCGCAGTAGTGCCGATGTGCTTATCTCGGGCGCCGGCGGCCCGTACGGCGTGCTGGGGGCCTATTCCCGCGAGGCGCTCCGCTTCACGTCGGGTAGTATCAACTACTTGCAGAGCCTGGCCAATATCATTGCGACTGCTATCGACCGCAAAGCCACAGAGGAGCGCCTTACCTATCTGGCCCAGTTCGACCCGCTGACGGAGTTGCCCAACCGAAGCCTTTTCCT
>JBDSOQ010000174.1:0-5346 GCA_039914755.1 Nitrosospira sp.
GCCTATCCATTCAGGTGGATACTTGCGTTTTCCCACATATATCAGGCAACCGATGATATTGCGCACCATGTGATGCAAAAACGCATTGGCGCGCAGTTCGAATGCGATGGTATCGCCCAGCCGGATAATTTCCAGTTTCGTCAGATTGCGTACGGGAGATTTCGCCTGGCACTCGGCAGCCCTGAAAGCGCTGAAATCATGCTCTCCCAGCAGCATCTGCGCCGCAGCTTGCATGGATTCAATGTCAAGGATCTGATGAAACCAGCCGATATTGCCCTGATAAAGCCCAGGACGTGCCGGATGATTCAATAGCAGATAGAGATAGCAGCGCTCGATGGCGCAGTAGCGCGCATGGAAATCATCCGCAATCTCGGATGCCCATAGTATCGCGATGCTATCCGGTAACAGCGCATTAGCCCCGCGAACCCAGGCTCCCATAGGTCGCTCTGCCTGCGTATCGAAATGTACTACCTGATACGCGGCGTGAACGCCGGCATCGGTACGCCCAGCGGTTACCACTCGAACATCCCTGCATGCGATTCTGGATAATGCGGCTTCCACCGCATCCTGCACCGAACCACCTGATCGTTGGCTTTGCCAGCCACAAAAACTGCTGCCATCGTACTCCAGCACCAATGCAATTCTCACGGCCAGGACGCCTGTGCGCCTATTTTTATCGCAGCGCCCACATGCCACCTGAGCAGAGATCCATTAAGCAAATTTTGCGGAAAAAATAGAAGAATTGAACATATGAATGAAAAGCGCCGGTCAGATCATCGGCTACCTGATGTACGTACTCTCATTCCCGCTTTCTTCACCTTTTGAGAGCTTTAAAATCTCACGGGAAACGCTTGAACTGAAGCACTATCTACCTCAACAGCGGATTCAATCCTCCCGCTGATCGTTTGCTTCAGTTCCTTCTCGGTCGCACCCTCTATATCCGCAAACCTCCGCCGGTGCCAATCCATGGTCTGCGCTTTCACCTCCCGATTGGCTTCCGCCGGGGTTATTGCACCGACTTCACTATTATCCGGTATCCTTAAAATAGGTCCTGTCTTGAGCTGATTCATATTATTGCCGAAGAAAGCATCGCAATTTGCGCGATGCAACGCAACCAGCATCTGATTCAAGCTCACCCCAGCGGGAAAAACGATACTTTTCGCTATTCTGACTAAAGTATCGCCCTGCTTTACCGGACCATAGGCAGTATGAGCCTTGCTGGCGGAATCGGACTCATCCTGTATTGGCAACTTCTCATCCTGCTTGACTGACGCATCTGATTTGCCAACGATCGATTCAGAGGGCGGATGCGCATCAATTTCGGATGGGCCGGGCAGCACCGTATATTCGCGCAGTAAACGTCCCGACGACCAATTCAGCTCAACCAACATATTAAAAAACGGTTCGGCAATGGGTTGCGGAGACATAATTCTGACGTAGAGGTGCCCGTCAGAGCGGGTTTCAATACTCGCATTAAATGTCGAGAGGACGGACGAATAATCGATGTTGGCTTGGCGATACGTTTCTTGTGAGGCAAGACGCACCATTAGAGAAGGTTTCTCTTCTTTTTTTACCGCAACCAGTTCGATTTCTGCTTTAAAGGAGTGTCCCTGAGCCGAATTGACGGTCAGCCTGCCCAAGCCAACCCCATATCCGGCCACCGGCAAAAAAATTGCAAATAAAAACAAACATGCTTTAGAAGTAAACTTCCGCACAGCCGTACACTCTTGATGAGGACATATGAATCAATATCACGGGGCTGGCATTAACATTTGGCTGAAGCGTGTTTATTGTTAGTCTATTACTAACCCTCCCGCCAAGTTATACCCGAACCTCGTTTACAGGGAAGCAAACAAGTATTGCTGCGAAACGTTATCGGCATCAACCTGCCTAGCGAATACCATGAGCAGGATCGTTGAGATGACTTTCTATCAGAAAAACAGGAAGATGGCTTAAACATGGAATTAATATAAGCCCCATTTTGCACGACTCACATAACCCGGATGTTTCATAAATTCGCGCGCCCTCGCTGGTCTTTTGTTTCGTATGAAAATTTCGTTCGGTCGGGCGTATGAATAACTACCCCACTCTGTCACAAAATCTCCCTACAAAACAAAATCCTGCGCAATCATCACGCGAATTTATGAAACATCCCGGATAAATCAAATTTCTTCCCGAATGAGACAAAAGACGGTTCCGCCGACTCTCAGGCTTGAACCAGAATTCTCAACATCCTGCGTAAAGGTTCCGCCGCGCCCCACAACAACTGATCTCCCACTGTAAACGCTGAAAGATATTCCCCTCCCATGGCAAGCTTGCGCAACCTCCCCACTGGAATCGTCAGTCTTCAGGTAACCGCAGCCGGAGTCAGCTCTTGCAAGGTGCTCTCGCGCTCGTTCGGGATAACCCGTACCCAACTGTTGGATGCAGCAAGAATACCCTCTATCTCATCCAGCGGGACGTCCTTCTTGAGCTTGATAGTCAGCGCCTGGCTATGGCATCGCATTGCGCCGACGCGAACACAAATACCATCTACCGGTATCACCTGTTCAGTGCGTCCCAGGATCTTGTTCGTCTCAGACTGGCCTTTCCATTCTTCCCTGGTCTGCCCGTTGCCAAGATCCTTGTCTATCCAGGGAATGAGGCTGCCTGCCAGCGGCACACCGAAATTCGCGGTGGGAAAGTTCCCATTGCGCAATGTCCCCGCAACCTCCCTGTCAATGTCGAGTATGCTCGCGGCCGGGTCATCCAGCAAATTTTTTGCCACACGATGCGCTTCACCCATCTGCAGCAATAATTCCCGCATGTTCTGTGCGCCGGCGCCGGATGCGGCCTGATAAGTCATGGCGCTCATCCATTCCACCAGGTCTTCTTCAAACAATGCGCCCACAGCCATCAGCATCAGGCTGACGGTGCAATTGCCACCGATGTAATTTTTGACGTCATCGTGCAGCGCCTGCTCGATAACCGGCAGATTGACGGGGTCGAGTATGATGATTGCATCGTCCACCATGCGCAATGTGGAGGCCGCATCGATCCAGTAACCCCGCCAGCCCGCTTCACGCAGTTTGGGGAAGATCGCGCTGGTGTAGTCTCCGCCCTGGCAGGAAACAAGGATGTCCATCGACTTAAGCTGGTCTATATCATGCGCATCCTCGAGCAACGGCGTTTCCTGGCCGATATCCGGACCTTTGCCGCCTTTCTGGGAGGTGGAAAAGAAAGTCGGCTCCACCAATGCAAAATCATTTTCTTCCCGCATGCGCTGCATGAGCACCGACCCTACCATGCCCCGCCAGCCAATAAATCCTACTCGTTTCATCGATCGCCTCTCTCCAGGAAACTGAACCTGGTCTCTTTCAACCATTTACCTATATATTTGCCAGGACCGCATCGCCCATTGACGCCGTGCCGACCTTTTTCGTTCCCGCCTCGTAGATGTCTGCAGTACGATACCCTTGAGCCAGAACTTTCTTTACCGCACTCTCGATGCGGGAGGCTGCCGCTTCCTGATCGAACGTATAGCGCAGCATCATCGCCACCGACAATATCGTTGCCAGGGGATTAGCGATGTCTTTGCCCGCAATGTCGGGAGCGGAACCATGTATCGGCTCATAGAGGCCCTTATTCTGGTCGTCCAGCGAGGCCGATGGCAGCATGCCGATCGAACCGGTCAGCATGGAAGCTTCATCCGACAGGATATCGCCGAACATGTTGCCCGTCACCATCACATCGAACTGCCGAGGATTGCGCACCAACTGCATAGCGGCATTATCCACCAGCATGTGCGAGAGCTCCACGTCAGGGTAATCTTTCGCTGTCTCGGTCACCACGTCGCGCCATAGTTGGGTGCATTCGAGTACATTCATCTTGTCCACCGAGCAAAGCCTGCGATGACGTTTACGCGCCGCCTGAAAAGCCACCCGGGCAATTCTGCGAATCTCGGTTTCGCTGTAGATCATGGTATTGTAACCAACACGCTGGCCGTCGCGACATTCAATGCCCCGCGGCTCGCCGAAATAGATATCACCCGTCAATTCACGCACGATGAGAATATCCAGGCCGGCCACCACTTCGGGTTTTAGCGTCGAAGCATTGGCAAGCTCAGGATACAGTATCGCGGGGCGCAGGTTGGCAAACAGATTCAGCGCCTTTCGAATACCGAGCAAACCCCGTTCCGGCCGCAGGTGACGCGGCAGCGTGTCAAATTGGGGACCTCCAACGGCACCCAGGATCACGGCATCCGCACCGGCCACAAGATTGCGTGTCGCTTCCGGAAATGGCTCACCAGCCGCTTCTACGGCACAACCACCCAATAAGCCCGGTTCCAGCTCAAACTTTAACCCGTCGCTTCTTAATGCTTCCAGCACTCGCACAGCCTGGGCGATAATTTCCGGGCCGATACCGTCTCCAGCCAGGATTGCAATTTTCATAAAATCCTTCGCTTCGTTTAAACCGGAAGAAAAATCATGTAAACAACCAGGGCTGTGCAGCCCGGTGCTTCTCTTCAAAGGCCTTGATCTTGTCCATATGCTGCAAAGTCAGACCAATTTCATCCAGGCCATTCAATAAAGTATGTTTACGGAAGGGATCGATATCGAAAGAGAAAGATTTACCGCTGGGGGTCGTCACCGATTGATCCTGCAAGTCAACCAGCAACCGATAGCCCGCAGTGGCCTCTACCTCGGTGAACAACCTATCCACGTCAGCCGCATCAAGCACAATGGGAAGCAGGCCGATCTTGAAACAGTTGTTGAAAAAAATATCGGCGAAACTGGGCGCGATGACCACTTGAAAGCCATAATCCTGAAGTGCCCACGGCGCGTGTTCTCGACTCGAACCACAGCCGAAATTCGAGCGCGCAAGCAGTATTTGCGCACCTTGGTAACGCGCAAGGTTGAGTATGAAATCCGGATTGGGCTTGCGCCGGGCGGCATCCATGCCCGGTTCGCCGTGATCCAGATAACGCCACTCGTCAAACAGGTTCTGCCCGAAACCAGACCGTTTGATGGATTTCAGAAATTGCTTGGGAATGATGGCGTCGGTATCGACATTAGCGCGATCAAGCGGCGCCACCACTCCGTCGCAGAAAACAAATTTTTTCACGAGCCAATACTCTATCTATTGTGCCTGTTTTTGTATCGCTTCACCACCACTCTGGAGATCCTTACCGAAGCCTTGCATGGTATTACATGCGGACAGACCGAAGACAGCAATCAAGGCAACCATCATTGAAAACGTTTTCATTGCAACTCCCGTTTTATAGTAAAAAAAGAACCCGTTTTTATTGCCCCGGAATTTTAATATATTTCCCGTACATCGACAAAATGTCCCGCTACCGCAGCGGCT
>JBDSOQ010000210.1:0-2693 GCA_039914755.1 Nitrosospira sp.
ATTCCTCATGAGCAGGTGCCCCGCTATTACAATCTGATCGATATTCTCATCTATCCCCGTCTGCAAATGCGGCTCACCGACCTCGTCACGCCACTCAAGCCCCTCGAAGCCATGGCACAAGGCAGACTCGTCGCGGCGTCTGATGTCGGCGGCCATCTGGAATTAATCCAGGACGGAAAAACCGGCATCCTTTTCAAGGCTGGCGATCCGCATGCTCTGGCATCCAGGGTGCTGAATCTTCTTGCCAGTCCAGATCGATGGCCTGGCCTGCGCGACGCAGCCCGAAGCTTTGTAGAAACGCAGCGTAATTGGCCCGTCAGCGTTGCCCGTTACCGGGGCGTCTACGCCCCGCTTGTCGCAAAGCAGTCATCGCCGTGAAAGCAACTGGCTTACGCATCGGCCTGGTGGGGCCTCTACCGCCTCCCTCGGGGGGAATGGCGAACCAGACGCTGCAATTAGCCCGGCTGCTGCGTGAGGAAGGCGCCACGGTGGAACTGATTCAGGTCAACCGTCCCTACCATCCGCACTGGATTGGCAGACTCAAGGGGATAAGGGCGGGTTTTCGGCTGTTCCCTTATCTTGCTCACCTCTGGTCTTCAGCAAGCAGGGTCCAGTTATTTCACGTGATGGCCAATTCCGGCTGGTCATGGCACCTTTTTGCCGCCCCAGCCATCTCGGTAGCCAGAATCAGAAACATACCCGTCATTATCAATTACCGCGGCGGCGAGGCGGATGTCTTTCTCAATAAGGCTTTTTTCTGGGTAAAGCCAAGCCTGCACCGGGCCGATGCAATCATCGTTCCTTCGGGATTTCTTGAAACGGTATTTGGAAAGCGGGGCTTCCCAACCAGCATCGTACCCAATATCATTGATCTTGATCGCTTCGGGGCAATGTGTTCTGCGTCTCAGCGGAAAGGGGGGGGGCCGCACCTAATCGTTACCCGTAACCTGGAACCGCTTTACGACAATATCACTGCGGTGCGCGCCTTCAATATCGTAAAACACGCGTTTCCGGCGGCAAAACTCACTTTGGCCGGATCCGGGCCAGAGCGGAAGATGCTCGAAGAACTTGTATGCGGACTTGGCTTGGCGGATGTGGTTACATTCACGGGTCGTGTGAGTAATGAGCGCATGTCTGCGCTATACCAGAGTGCCGATATCATGATCAATCCGAGCCTGGTCGATAATATGCCGAACTCGGTACTGGAGGCGTTAGCGAGCGGCGTCTCGGTAGTGAGTACCGATGTTGGAGGGGTACGCTATCTGGTGGAGCACGAAAAAACCGCTTTGCTGGTACCTGCGCAGGATCCGCAAGCCATGGCGGATGCGATTCTCATATTGCTCAATGATCCTGTCAGGGCAGAACAAATGAGGCAAGCAGGAATCGAGTTGGTTCAACAGTACTCATGGCCAAACGTACGCGATCGTTTGCTTGGCATATACAGCGAGGTGTTGGCGAAATCGGACTGCACCATGGCAAATATAAAGTGAAGGCTGCTTTATTGAAAAAGAAGGAGCTATACACGTCGCTCGTATCAGGTATCTTTTTTCCACTTCACGAGTATATAAAAAATCACCATAGTGTTTCGGTGCGCAAGGAATTAGAGGTTTCCCAGTGGTGGGACCGGAAGCGTCTCGAGGAATTTCAACTGTCAAGGTTGACTCGATTGCTTACCCATGCGCAGATCCACGTACCCTATTATCGCAGCTTGTTCGCAGAGATTGGTTTCAGGACGGAAGAGGTATGCTCTCTTGCCGATCTCGCACGCTTGCCTCTCCTGGATAAGCCACGAATCCGCGCCAATACAGAAGCACTAAAATCGGAACATGCCAGAAGTCTCCATCGCTTTAACACGGGCGGTTCCAGCGGCGAACCGCTGATCTTTTATATTGGCAAGGAGCGCGTGACGCATGATGTGGCTGCGAAGTGGCGCGCTACGCGCTGGTGGAATGTCGATATCGGCGACCGCGAGATGGTTGTATGGGGCTCACCCATCGAACTCGGTGCCCAAGACGGGATTCGTGCGATTCGCGACCGCTTGTTCAGAACCCGGCTACTTCCAGCATTTGAGATGTCTGAGCAGAAACTCGACCGGTTCCTGGAGGAGATACGCGACATGCGTCCAAAAATGCTGTTCGGTTATCCTTCCGCATTGTCCCATATTGCCCGCTATGCCGACGCAAACGGGTGGCGCATGAATGATCTCGGTATTCAGGTCGCCTTTGTCACCTCCGAGCGCCTCTACGATGACCAGCGCCAACAGATCAGCCACACTTTTGCTTGTCAGGTCGCCAATGGTTACGGCGGTCGCGACGCGGGTTTTATTGCCCACGAGTGCCCGCAGGGTGGCATGCATATCACCGCCGAGGATATTATTGTCGAGATCGTGGATCATCAGGGTGAGACGCTACCGGATGGTGAAGCGGGTGAAATCATCGTGACCCATCTTGCCACTAAAGACTTCCCATTCATTCGCTACCGCACCGGTGATATAGGCGTTTTGGATAGCGAGCCCTGCGTTTGCGGACGAGGGCTTCCTGTTCTCAAAGAAATCCAGGGTCGCAGTACCGACTTTCTGGTTGCACAGGACGGCACCGTCATCCATGGCCTGGCGCTGATCTATATCTTGCGTGATATGCCGCAGGTGAGAAGCTTCAAAATCATACAGGAAAGCCTGGATCTTACTCGCGTAT
>JBDSOQ010000100.1:0-2997 GCA_039914755.1 Nitrosospira sp.
GGCACCGAGTACATCCGTTTCTCCGGCGTGGTCCGTCCCGAGACTGTCGTCAACAACATGGTTTCGTCCGTGCAGGTGGCTGACGCAAAAATCGAGTACAAGGCCAACGGCTACATCGATGAGGCACAGACCATGGGCTGGCTTTCGCGCTTTTTCCTGACTGTCTCGCCGTTTTAACGAACGCATGAATTATTGCGTCAAAGATTGAATGATTATCCCGATCCCAGCGAACCCATGACGCCCCTATCCTTCAAGTCCGCCGTTCACTTACTCTCTATTCTGTGGATCGGGTGCTGCGCCATGACGAGCCCGGCTCACGCCGAGCGCATCAAGGATCTTGCGTCGGTCCAGGGCATGCGCACAAACCAGCTTATCGGCTACGGGCTGGTGGTGGGGCTGGACGGCACCGGCAACCAGACTATTCAGACGCCATTTACAATACAGACGCTCAACAGCATGCTGATGCAGATGGGTATCAACGTACCGCCCGGCACCAACATGCGCTTGAGAAACGTGGCTGCCGTAATGGTAACGGCCGTGCTGCCGTCGTTTGCTCAGCCCGGCCAGATTATCGACGTGACGGTTTCCAGCATGGGCAATGCCAGAAGCCTGCGCGGCGGCACGCTGCTGATGACGCCGCTCAAAGGTGCTGACGGCGAGGTTTACGGAATGGCTCAGGGCAATTTGCTGGTTGGCGGAATCGGCGCTGCCGCCAGCGGCAGCAAGGTACAGGTCAACCATTTGAATGCCGGACGTATCACTGGTGGCGCAACGGTCGAACGGGCGGTACCCGTAGTGCTGACTCAGGGCAATGGCATACGGCTCGACCTCAACACCTCCGATTTTTCCAATACCCGTCGAATAGTGGAAGCGATCAACGCCCGCTTCGGTGAGGGCACGGCCTCAGCAATGGATGGCCGCGCAATCCAGGTGCGCGCGCCAGAAGCCAGCGACCAGCGCGTGGCATTTATCGCGGAAGTGGAAAGCATGAATATCAGCCCCACGCCGGCCCAGGCAAGGGTTATCGTCAACAGCCGCACCGGTTCGGTGGTCATGAACCAGTCGGCCACGGTTGACGCCTGCGCCATTGCCCACGGAAATTTATCGGTTGTCATCAGCACGGAGCCGGTAATCAGCCAGCCCGGACCGTTTTCCAGCGGGCAGACCGTGCAGGCACAACGCTCGACGATCGAGATCAAGCAGGAGTCGGGGATGCTGACAATGGTTGAAGGTGCATCGCTGGCCGAAGTGGTGAAGGCATTGAATGCCATCGGCGCGACGCCGCAAGACCTGCTGTCGATTCTTCAGGCTATGAAAGCGGCTGGCGCGCTAAGGGCGGAGCTGGAGATCATCTGATGGTTGCTTCGGCTGATCTGTCTACCAAATTTGCCCTCGATGTGCAGGCGGTCGATGAGTTACGCATTGCGTCGAAAAAAGACGGCCAGGCCGGTCTTGAAGCCGCAGCCCGGCAGTTTGAAGCCCTGTTCATGAACATGATGCTGAAGGCCATGCGCGACGCCACGCCCCAGGATGACTTGATGGACAGCGAGCAGAGCCGCCTTTACACGTCGATGCTCGACCAGCAGCTCTCGCAGAGCATGGCTTCCCGTGGCGTCGGCCTGGCCGATGTCATGATACGGCAACTGCGTGGCGGATTGCCGCCGGAACCGGAACAGGAAACATCTGCCCCGGCTTCCGCCATCACTGGTCAGCAGTCTGCCGGGAGCATTACGCCCTTAGCGCGATTGCAGCCAAACCTGATTACCCAGCAGCGTGCGCAGCCACCGGCCTCCGCAGCCGAACCGAGGCTGTCGAGTCCATCGGGTCTATCGGCACCGTCGGAAAATCCGCGAGCGGAATCGCTCACTCCGGTAGTGGCTCAACCCGGAGCGCATGCACATGTGATGGAGTTTCAGGCCAGGCTGATGCCGTACGCGCAGCAGGCCAGTCAGGCGACCGGTATCCCCGCGCTGTTCATGCTGGGACAGGCCGCGCTGGAAAGTGGATGGGGCAAACGCGAGCTTCGCGGGCCGGATGGCGCACCCAGCTACAACCTGTTCGGCGTAAAGGCCGGCGCCAACTGGAAAGGCCCCGTAGTGGAATCCGTAACGACGGAATACGTCAACGGCGTGGCTCGCAAGAGCGTGGAAAAATTCCGCGCTTACAGTTCTTATGCGGATGCCTTCGGCGATTATGCCAACCTGCTGCGCAGCAAACCGCGCTATGCGCAAGTGCTGGCACAGGCGGTGCAGGGCCTCGATGCGGAAAGTTTCGCGCAAGGCCTGCAACAGGCGGGATATGCGACCGACCCGAATTATGCGGACAAGCTTAGCCAGATCATCAGGACCACCCAGTGGTCCGGCGAAGCGCCACTGTAAGCGCCACTGCCGATATTCCCCTCGCTGTCCCGCACACTGCCAAATTGGACTAAACAGACTAAATATTTTTGATCCTGAGCCGTTAATATCGCATGAACACGGATAGGATTTGGAGACAATATGGCTAACGGCATTCTTGGTATCGGTCTCAGCGCACTCAACGCGGCTCAGCAAGGGTTGCTTGTTTCGGGCCATAACGTCAGCAATGCGGCCACGCCCGGCTACACGCGCCAGCAAACCGTACAGTCGGCCAGCGGCGCGCAAGCTACCGGCAGCGGATTCATCGGCCGGGGCGTACAGGTCGATACGGTAAAGCGCGTATATAACCAGTTGCTGGTCAGCCAGGTTGCACAGGCAAAAACTGAATCGGCCCAGCTCGACACCTATTTTGCGCAAATAGGCCAGATAGATAAGCTACTGGCGGACCCGACCGGACGGCTCGGTCTGGCACCGGCGCTGCAAGATTTTTTTGGTGGCGTACAAGACGTTGCTACCAATCCATCCGACGTAGCCTCCCGTCAATCCATGCTGTCCAACGCCGAGGTACTGGTACGGCGTTTCCAGTCGCTGAACGACAGTCTGGATAAGATCCAGGATGGGGTGAACGCACAGATCGAGA
>JBDSOQ010000041.1:0-11102 GCA_039914755.1 Nitrosospira sp.
CCCCACGCCCGTGGGGGTGTTTCTGGACGTGGGTGCGGGATTGTGCTGTGGGAAATGTCTTCCCCACGCCCGTGGGGGTGTTTCCTACACGACCCTGCTCAACCTTACGATCACGGCGTCTTCCCCACGCCCGTGGGGGTGTTTCTGTCGCGAGTCATGGCGTACGATCCTGAAGATCGTCTTCCCCACGCCCGTGGGGGTGTTTCTGATCACGGTGGTGACAGACGTGGTGCGCGAAAGTCTTCCCCACGCCCGTGGGGGTGCTTCCGACGATTGGGAAGCTACCGTCGAGGTCGACCGGTCTTCCCCACTCTCGTGGGGGTGTTTCTTAATCTGGCCGGCGCTCTCTGCTTCCCGTGGAGGTTGTTTCTGAAGGAGATGATGCACCCGTACTTGACGATTCCGCCATATGGGCGGTCATGCGGCAACCGTTATTAACATTGGGTTCAGCAAGGCCCAATGAATTAACGCAGGAAACCGGGAAACGATTTACATTAAAACGCTGCGTATTACACACCTCTGATGATCTAAAAACCAACTTCCTCGGGCTTTTATTGCCCTGCTTGTACTGTTTTTTAAGGTCCCAGATAGGTTGCCAGATTGGTTGCCAGTCCGTATGCTACCCAACCAGTCCAGTATAAAAGAACAGAGTTGTAACAAAATAATAAAATCTTCTCCACGGTCTGCCCCTCTTTCTTCTCCATGGTCTGCTCGTTCTTCTGAAGATCGATCAAAACGTCATCATTTTGATTTTTCCCTATTACATCTGTGCGTTACATCTCATAAACCACGCACCAGACTCAGGAATAGGCAGGCATATCGCTGCTTCTATGAAAATATGGGATTGCTAAAGGCCATCCATTACCACCTCAAAACTATCATTAATATCGCTCCTTTTATCACTCCTTTTTGAATTTTTCAGCACGGAAGCAGACCGTCTTTGCGATAAGCATCAAGCAATTATCGTACCCAAGGCCCATGGAGCATGCTTTTTCATGCGGGCACTTACTCGAGATTGCCGAACCAGATGCCGCCGGTACAACCGGCGATACCCGATGGCTTTATCTCCCCATTCGTTTTTTTTATCTTTTCGGCAAAGTTATTTGCCATTTGCCAATAATTTATTGCCCAGTAGATGCAAACCGGGCAGGGAACCGCCAGGACCAGGCGTCGGATCAAAATCGGGAATAAACGGTTTGTTGTAATTCTTGCCGGTATTTTCTCCTGCTGAAGCATCTCTTGTAATTCTCGTCTATATTTCTTCTATGGTCTTACACTTGCACCGCGTGCTCGGATCCCAACGGCTCGACCAAGGTGACTGAGCAACCAGTCACCTATGAATCGGCAGTTGACCTTGCGTTGTCGGCGAGTTCCGCAATAGCTGGCTCTTTACCGTTTTTGGCTAATATTTCCGGGGAGGTTGCATGAAAAAATATCTCATCAACTGGGTTGTGTTCGCCGCTTTAGCCGTCTGGTCTTTCGGCCCGGCACAAGCCGACACGGCTGCGAATTCAGCTATCGGCCATAGCAAGGCCCCGATTTTTTCAAACAAGGAAAAAATCGTCTTTAATCTGGAAACGGACTTTGTCGATTTATGGAAGCACCGCGCACCTGCCAACGCAGAGGTGCCAGAGGAAATAAAAGAGTTTGAAACGCCTGGACGCCTCACTTGGGAAGACAGGACCGGCAAGCATGATCTTCCGGTACTCGTGCAATTGCGAGGCAACACCAGCCAGTCTGAATTGCAATGCCCTTTCCCAAAAATGACCCTGAATTTTGAAAAAGATCGGGCGACAGACGAAAGAGTCTCGAAAGGGACGCTGTTCGATGGTCTGAAATCTATCGGAATAGGCACCCATTGTGGCGGCAAACCCGGCTCTTCAGTACGCTTCCGCCGCGTTTGGGGAGGCCAGTCGCCGCATCGGGAAACCCTGGTATATAAAGCACAGGAACTCCTTTCCATCCCCGGTTTTCAAGCTTCGGCGACAACCTTCAGCTATGTCGACCGCAACACCGGAAAAGGCCCTGTTGAGCCGCAGCCCAGCGGATTTGCCGTGAACCGGCCGATGCCCGCTTTTTTTCTGGAGAATATCAATACTTTTGTGAAATATGCAAATGGGAAGGAAATTCGGTCCGCAGACTCCCGCTTTAAAGATCCGGACAAGCCATACATTTTCACGAGCGTTGTCGATGCTCCAAGAGATGCGCGCACTGCCGGTTCGGTGATCGACCCCATTGATCCCAAAGCTATCATTCGTATCATGTTGTTCCAGGCGCTGGTCGGAAATTACGATTGGCATTTGCGTATTTCTCGCGATGATTCCGATGACTCAGGTAGCCTCTGGAATATGAAAGTTGTCGAAACCGACCATAAGTGGATTGTTTTTCCTTATGACTACGATTTGGCCGGATGGGTAAAGTCGGATAATTCTCCTCCGGAATTACCCAGTTTCGATAACAATTTTTACAAGCCGGCAGATATTTCCGTGGTCGTGGCCGAGTTCAAGGAAAAACGCTCCGATATCGAGGCGCTGGTGGATGATTTGGCCAACGAAGATCAAAGTGGAGCAAGAAGCATAAAAGAACAGATTAAATCTTTTTACAATGCGTTGGATAGAAATTTTCGGTAATTAATCCTTAGCCAGTAAAAAATATTTCTGTTGCGACTAAAGTCTTGCACAGGATGCCCGTTGACTCAGGCTTGGTGTTAAACCCGGATACAACCTGCCTCGCAATCATCTCGCATCCTAATGGATTATCCGGGTTAAAAAAGCACCGTCAGGATTTCAGCACCATTGCCGTTCCGCTCGGCCCGGAAATACCGGGTTTTCTCTCAAAATATCCATGTAGGAAAATTTCCTACATGGATCCCCGGCAGTTTCCTACACGTAAATCGGATGGATTCGGGTTTTTCCACATCGCGTAACCCTGCACAATTCGGGCATTACAACGATGGAGGAAAAATGAAAGCTTACGAACTAACGTCCGAAATCAAGGAGCTCAACCTGACCTACCTGATGCTGGCTCAGCAGATGGTCATCGCGGATAAGGATATGGCGATCTTCCGGTTGGGGATAAGCAAGGATATTGCTGAAATACTGGAGGTTCTGACGCCCGGACAGATACTCAAGCTCTCCAATTCCAATATGATGCTGTGCCGTATACGTTTCGATGACAGCCTGATCTTTGGCATGCTCGCCAATTACAGTAAAGGCAAGACCATGGCCCAGTCCCATGCAACAATTCTGCTGGCGGGTCAACCTGTGGAAGAAATTTCCTGAGCATTGGGTCAATTCCTGGCGATCAGGAAAATTCCCCGATCTAAGATATTTCCCGAATGACTGGATACTGGACATTGGAGCGTCATCATGCGTAAAAAGAGCGTCGTATCGGAAGCACGCGAGATTCAGGCCTCGATCGAGATGATCGGCCTGGGTGCCCGCCTGCAATTGCTGGAGAGCGAAACCAGCCTGAGCCGGGAGCGTCTTATCAAGCTCTACAAGGAACTGAAGGGCGTGTCCCCTCCTAAAGGGATGCTGCCCTTTTCCGCCGACTGGTTTCTGACCTGGCAGCCCAACATTCATTCTTCCGTATTTGCCGATATTTACCGCTACCTGATCACGCACGCCGATTGCCGTGGTATCAAAGCCATCATCAAAAGCTACAAGCTCTACCTGGAGCATTGCGAGATAGGCGAAATGGAACCGGTGTTGAGCCTGACTCGTGCCTGGACACTGGTGCGCTTCTTCGAGGGCAAGATTCTGCAAACCGCACCGTGCGTACAGTGCGGCGGACACTTCGTCGTACATGCCAATGACCTTCATCACCGCTACGTGTGCGGATTATGCAACACGCCGTCACGCGCCGGTAAAACCAATAAACCACGGGCACAAACGTTCGCTGCGGTGCCCGCCTAGCAGGCTGCTGACAACCCACCTCCCGGCGTCATCGACCCGGGAGATTCCTTTTCTCCTCCGACTGGAATTTTTTCTTTCCCGGCTCTTCTCTCTCGCTTTTCTCTCGCTTTTCTCTCGCTTCTCTCTCCGTTTTTCGCTATTTCCTCTCCTAAAGTTTACCGGGTTCCGGCCGTTACAAAGGTGGAGTATTTCAGTGTAATTGCCTTTGCTCCAATGCTGGTGAATCAGGCCGCGTACTGCACGCAATAACCGGCAATGGCTGGCAACGGCTGCCAGTGCCGGCAGCGCTGATTATGCAATCAGCACAATAATGCGAACTGGGGAAGTGTCGGAGATATGCTAATAATAATCGGAACTCTCGTCGTTTTCGGATCAGTATTCGGTGGGTATGCTCTTGCGGGCGGACACTTGGCTGCGCTGTTCCAGCCGATCGAACTGCTGATTATCGGCGGCGCCGCATTGGGCGCATTTGTATTGGGCAACACAGGCAAGGCGCAGAAAGCTACGCTCAAGGCACTCCCAAAAATCATGGCGCGCCCGAAGTACACCAAAGCGGTGTATATGGATCTCATGGCTCTGCTCTACGATCTTCTTGCCAGGGCGCGCAAGGAAGGGTTGATGTCAATAGAGCACGATGTAGATGAACCCCACGAAAGCGCGATTTTTGCGAACTATCCGAATATCCTGGCGGATCAGCAGGTGCTGGAGTTCATGACAGACTATCTGCGCCTGATGGTGGGCGGCAATCTCAACGCATTCGAGCTCGAAAACCTGATGGATAACGAGATCGAGACTCATCATCACGAAGGCGAAATACCGGTGCAATGCATCAACAAAATGGCCGACAGCATGCCGGCCTTCGGCATCGTTGCGGCAGTGATGGGTGTCGTACACACCATGGCCTCGGTGGGCCTCCCCCCGTCCGAATTGGGCGTATTGATTGCCCAGGCGCTGGTTGGCACCTTTCTCGGAATCCTGCTTGGCTACGGCCTGATAGGTCCGCTTGCCTCAGTGCTGGAGCAGAAACTCGGGGAATCCACCAAGATATTGCAATGTATTCGGGTTACCCTGCTTTCGAGCATTAACGGCTATACGCCGGCGCTGGCGGTCGAGTTTGGCCGCAAGGTGCTCTATTCGACCGAACGGCCCAGCTTCAGCGAACTGGAAGATTGTGTCAGACAGGCTAAAATCAGATGACCGGAAGCACCCATGGCTAACCAGATTCGTCCCATTGTAATCAAAAAAATTACAAAACGTAGCGTCCATCACGGCGGCCAGTGGAAGATTGCATACGCGGATTTCGTCACCGCAATGATGGCATTTTTCCTGCTCATGTGGTTGCTCAGCACCTCCAGCAAAGCCGAACTGCAAGGCATTTCCGAATATTTTCAGACGCCGCTGCAGATCATGCCTTCGAGGGGCGACGGCACCTATGATGGGACAAGCATCATTCAGGGTGGCGGCCAGGACCTTGCGCAGCACAGGGGGCGCCTCAAGAAATACAATCCCGAGGCAGACACGAAGCCTCTCAGTCTCAAGGCCGCGCAGGCCGAACTGGAGCGCCTCGATAAGCTCAGGCTCGAGGATTTGAAGGACCGGCTGGAACGGCTGATAGAATCCAACGCGACCATGCGCCAGTTCAGGAAGCAGCTGCTGGTGGACATTACCACTGAAGGGCTGCGTATTCAGATTGTCGACGACCGGAACCGCCCGATGTTCGCGCTCGCCAGAGCTGAACTGGAACCTCATACCAGGGATATCCTGCAAAAGCTCGGCGACGTGCTGAATGCGATGCCGAACAAGGTCAGCCTCTCGGGTCATACGGACGCAACGCCCTATGCGAGCGGCGAGAAGCACTACAGCAATTGGGAACTATCGGCGGATCGAGCCAACGCCTCGCGGCGTGAACTCGTCGCGGGCGGCATGAGCGAGGAAAAGATCATGCGGGTGGTAGGTTTAAGTTCCGCTGCGCTTTTCGATAAGGATGACCCGGTTAATCCCATCAATCGCCGCATCAGTATTATCGTAATGAGTAAAAAAGCCGCGGCGGCTCTTGACAAGGAAGGTGGTGAAACCAAAAAAATCAAAAGCGGCACGGTAGTGAATTTGCAAGCGCTACACCTGGCCGACAGCAGTTAAACCTGAATCCGGTAGTTGACCGCTCTTTCAAGAAAAGGCTCGATGATGGTTACGCTAGTAGGTCGGGCTGCGCCCGACCTACCTCGGCATAATCCGATAAATTATCCTCCGGGCCTGACGCCAATAGAAACCAGCCGAATGCTTTAATCTGAATCCAGCCTCCACGTGGATCAGGTTAAAACGGAATTGCGGGCGGAAGCTCGCTCTTTTCCGCCGATGAGCCGTTCCCGAAGCACCCGATAATTGGCATATGCACGATTACGGATGTGTCTATGGGTGTGTCTCGGGGGGTCAGCGGTGAGCGAAGATAGCGATCTTGAACGGACGGAACCTGCGTCGCAGAGGCGGCTCGAGAAAGCCCGCGACGATGGGCAGGTACCGCGCTCTACGGAACTGTCCACATTCATGGCCTTGATCGCTGCAGGCTCTGGCCTGTTGCTGATGGGCGGTCATCTTGGGCGGGAACTCTCAAGCCTGATGAAAGACGGGATGACGGTGCCGCCCGAGATCGGTTTCAACTCCGGCTTGCTCACCGAGCGGATGCTCGACCAGTCTTTGCACGCCCTCTTTGCATTATCCCCATTTCTGATTCTGATGTTCCTCGTGGCGCTGCTCGCGCCCATGCTGCTTTCCGGCTGGCTTTTTACCTGGAAATCCCTTACCCCCGATATCAGCCGGCTTAATCTCCTGAAAGGCCTGGCTCGCATGTTTTCGCTGAACAGTCTGGTGGAGCTGGTCAAGGCGCTCCTTAAAGCCACACTGATCGGCACAATGGCGATCTGGACCGTCTGGAATCAAAAAGAAGCGGTACTGTCGCTGATTTCAGCACCACTCGCGGTAAGCGCCGGCCACATCGCTGAACTGACCGTCATGAGTTTTATGGCCATCGCGGGAACCATGGTGCTGGTCGCGGCGGTAGACGTGCCGTTCAAGCTCTGGGATCACTACCGCAAGCTTAAGATGACCAAGGAAGAGTTACGCCAGGAAAACAAGGAAACCGAAGGCGACCCACACGTCAAAGCCCGTATCCGTGCCCAGCAACACGCCATGGCCAGAAAACGCATGATGAGCGAGATCCCCAAGGCTGACGTGATCGTGACGAATCCGACTCACTATGCGGTTGCGCTGAGGTACGAAGACGGCAAGATGCGCGCGCCGAAAGTCGTTGCCAAAGGCGCACACCTGCTGGCGCAGAAAATCCGCGAAATCGGCGAGCAGCATCATGTGCCGCTGCTCGAAGCGCCGCCGCTGGCCCGCGCTTTATACCATCATGCCGAGCTGGGGGATGAGATTCCCCAAGCCCTGTATAACGCCGTTGCTGAAGTGCTGGCCTATATTTACCAGTTGCGTCGCCACCGTGAAAATGGCCAATCGGGCGGCAAGGCGCCGCTCCCGCCCGATGTGCTGGCAGTACCCGCTGAAATGGACCCGGAAAACGCCGCCTCGCAGAAACATGAGAAAAACACGAATAACCCATGAACTCGATTAAAAAACTGACTTACCTCTTTAGTGGCGCGAACGTGCACAGCCTGGCTGGACCGCTGCTGATATTGATGATTCTCGGCATGATGGTGCTGCCGCTGCCCGCCTTCCTGCTGGACATGATGTTTACCTTCAATATCGCGCTTTCCATCATGGTATTGCTGGTCAGCATCCATACGCTCAAGCCGCTTGATTTCGCGGTATTTCCCACGGTTTTGCTGCTTTCGACATTATTGCGGCTGTCGCTCAACGTGGCATCCACCCGCATCGTACTGATGGAAGGCCATACCGGACCCGATGCGGCGGGAAAGGTAATCGAAGCATTTGGCCACTACCTGGTCGGCGGCAACTACACAGTGGGCATCGTGGTGTTCATCATTCTCGTGGTGATCAATTTTATCGTGATTACCAAGGGGGCAGGGCGCATCGCCGAGGTTGCCGCGCGCTTCACCCTGGATGCCATGCCCGGCAAGCAGATGGCGATCGACGCGGACCTGAATGCCGGCCTCATCGGTGAGGAAGAAGCCGGCAAGCGCCGCACCACCATCGCCCAGGAAGCGGAATTCTATGGTTCGATGGATGGCGCGAGCAAATTCGTGAGGGGAGATGCAATCGCGGGCATCCTGATCCTGATCATCAACGTGATCGGTGGACTGATCATCGGAACGCTGCAGCACGACCTGGACCTTGCTACCGCGGCTAAGAACTATACCCTGCTCGCCATCGGGGACGGATTGGTTGCACAAATTCCCGCGCTCATCATCTCCACGGCGGCAGGCCTGGTGGTAAGCCGCGTGGGTACCGACGAGAATATCAGCAGCCAACTGGCGGGCCAGCTCTTTTCAAGGCCGCAGGTGCTGATCCTGACCGCGGCGATTATCGGCCTGATGGGCATGATACCGGGCATGCCCCACATTGCCTTTCTGCTGCTGGCGGCCGTACTGGGTGGCGGAGCCTATCTGCTGATTCAACGCAACAGGCAGGCGGCGGTTCCCGCAGCGGCTGCGCCTGCTGCGCAACCGGAACTCCAGGATGCGAGTTGGGATGACGTAATGCCGGTCGACATCCTGGGACTTGAAGTAGGATATCGGCTGATTCCGCTGGTAGACAAGTTGCAGGATGGCGAACTGCTGCGGCGGATCAAGGGTGTACGCAAGAAATTCGCCCAGGAAATCGGGTATCTCCCGCCTCCGGTACACATTCGCGATAATCTGGAACTACGGCCCAACGGTTACCGGCTGACACTCAAAGGCGTTGTGATCGGCGCGGGCGAGGTCAACGTCGATCAATACCTGGCGATCAATCCGGGTACGGTATCCGCCAGTTTGCCCGGCCTCCTGACCAGCGATCCCGCATTTGGATTACCTTCGGTCTGGGTCGACGCCAGTCAGCGCGAGTATGCCCAGACCCTGGGTTACACCGTGGTCGACGCCGGCACAGTCGTGGCCACACATCTTAACCATCTGGTCCATAGCCATTCGGCCGAATTGCTGGGCCGCATGGAAGTGCAGCAATTGCTGGATCGTCTTGCGAAGGATTCACCCAAGCTGGTGGAGGATCTGATCCCGAAGCTGCTGCCGCTCTCCACTCTTCAGAAAATCCTGCAGAACCTGCTCGAAGAGAATGTGCACATCCGCGACATGCGGACTATCGTCGACGCGCTGGCGGAGCACGCAGCCCGGGTTCAGGACCCGCACGAACTGACCGCGCTGGTTCGTATCGCTTTAGGCCGCGCAATCGTTCAGCAGATTTGGCCGCAGCCGGGCGATTTACAGGTCATCGCGCTGGATTCCGGATTGGAAAGGTTGCTGACACAGGCTTTGCAAGCCAGCCCGAACGGAGCCGGTATAGAGCCGGGGCTGGCCGATACGCTGTTGCGCGAAGCCTCCGGCGCAAGCCGTCGCCAGGAACAGGTAGGCCTGGTGCCGGTACTGCTGGTTCCCGCACCGCTGCGAACACTGCTGGCGCGGTTCCTGCGTCGTACCGTTCCGCAGCTCAAGATATTGTCACACGCCGAAGTACCCGATTCCAGCAACATTAAAGTCACGTCTATTCTGGGAGCCCGAGCATGAGCATTAAACGATTTTTTGGTAAAACAACCAGCGAGGCATTGCGCAAGGTTCGCGATGCGCTTGGTTCCGATGGGGTAATTCTATCCAACCGCGCGGCGGATGGCGGCGTCGAGATATTGGCCTTGAGCAATAACGACATGACCGCCATGATACCGCCGCCCGAGTCTGAAAAAGCAGAATCAGCGCATCCGGTACATCCGGTGCATCAGGAACAGGAGGCAGACGAATCCTGGTATCACAAGCAGGCTCTTCTTCCTTCCGCCAGGAAAAACGCCCTGAAGTATGCCCTCGAAGCTGATACCGACTTCAAAAACCTGGCTCGACCCGACGCGGTTCTTTCCACTGAAAAGCAAGCGCAATGGGCAGGTGCGGCGGCAATTGCAAACGGCAGGGTAACCCCGTTTCCGGCCGCCGAAATCCCGCAAATGACGACGCCGGCGGTACAAGCAATGCCGGACCCGGCAATCGCTGGAAAAACCGACCGATCCGCAATTAATTCCGGCCAACCGGCACGCGTGACCAACGATGCCGCCGTGCCGGATGTTTCCGGTTCCGCAAAGCGGGGCCGAAATACCCGCAAAGCATCCGGCAAGGTAATTCAGGATGATGAGACCTCCAGCAAAAAGAATACGCCTGCAATCGATCCCCTTCAAATGGCCGACGCGGTGGCCGCGAGTGTGCTCAAAGAGATCAGGTCGCTGCGCGGCACCCTGGAACAACAATTCTCCGCGCTGAGCTGGAGCAATCAGGAAAAACGCGACCCGGTCCACGGAGAACTGCTGCGCCAGGTATTGGCGGCAGGCTTCAGCCGTTCCCTCGCGCATAGTCTGCTGGAACAGCTGCCTGCGGAAAATGCTGGAAATGGCGGAAAAGACACGATGAACTGGATAAAAAACGTGCTGGCTTCCAATCTCCAGAGCATTGGCGACGAGCGCGAAATTCTGGAAAAGGGCGGTGTTTATGCGCTTGTAGGCCCTACCGGGGTGGGCAAGACGACGACTACTGCAAAGCTTGCGGCGCGTTGCGTGGTACGTCACGGCGCTGATAAGCTTGCGCTGCTGACTACCGACAGTTATCGGATTGGCGGGCACGAGCAATTGCGAATTTACGGCAAGATCCTCGGGGTTACCGTCTATGCCGTGAGGGACGCGCAGGACCTGAGCCTCGCCCTGGCCGAGTTGCGGGGCAAGCATATGGTCCTGATCGACACCGTGGGCATGGGTCAGCGCGACCAGATGGTAGCCGAACAGGTTGCGATGCTGGCAGGTTGCGGCACTCCGGTCAAACGGTTGCTGCTGCTCAATGCCGCTTCCAACTGGCATACACTCGACGAGGTGGCTCACGCCTATCAGGGGGATGGCCTGGCGGGCGCAATCATCACCAAACTGGATGAAGCGGTCACCATTGGCTGCGCGCTCGACACCGCAATCCGGCATCGCTTGCCGCTTTATTATGTAGCGGGCGGCCAACGCGTTCCGGAAGATCTGGAAAT
>JBDSOQ010000224.1:0-2592 GCA_039914755.1 Nitrosospira sp.
CGCCACCAGGGTTGCCCCCGTGCTGCCGTTCGACTTGCATGTGTAAAGCATGCCGCCAGCGTTCAATCTGAGCCAGGATCAAACTCTTCAGTTTAATACTGGTAAAACTCTCGCTTGACGTATTTCACGACTCCAGTTTTTATTCCGGATTAACCAGAATATCGACCGAAATCTTATTACATTGTGCGAGCACTTTGAATCTTGAATTTCCGGCTGCTTTCGCCTTGAAAGACGAAGATGACCGGATGTCCCGATTCAAGCGCCCACACCTATCGGCTGTAAATTTTTAAAGAGCGGTCTGTTTAGCGAACTTAAAGCTTCACAGGGAAAGGCGGCATTATACGGATACTAAAAGCAGAGTCAAGGGTTTCTTTCAAACTTCTTTATTCTACTCAGAGGAGATCGTTACCCTGGCGAATTTTCGCTTGCCTACTTGCACTACTGCGCTTTCACCACGACCCAATCTGATCGTCTTGTCGCTGACTTTTTCGCCATTCAATCTTACGCCACCTTGTTCGATCAAACGTAGCGCTTCTGTCGTACTGGCGGTTAGTCCGGCTTGCTTGAGTAACTGCGTAATCAGCAACCCATCAACGTCAGTATACAACATCTTCTGGGGCATGTCATCCGGCAATCCACCACGCCTGAACCGCGCCTCAAAGTCGGCCAATGCCAATTCCGCGTCGTGTTTGCTGTGAAAGCGGGCAACGAGCTCTTGCGCAAACATCACTTTGATATCGCGCGGGTTGCGGCCGCATCTCACTTCCTGCTGCCGCTGGCGAATAGCATTGACTGGCTCAAATGATAATAGCTCGATATATCGCCACATCAGCTCATCGGAAATCGACATGAGCTTGCCGAACATATCCGTGGGGTTCTCGGTAATGCCGATATAGTTGCCGGCCGATTTGGACATTTTGTTGACGCCGTCCAACCCCTCGAGAAGCGGCATGGTGATAATACACTGCGGTAATTGTCCGAAATGCTTCTGTAATTCCCGGCCCATCAGCAAATTGAATTTCTGATCGGTGCCGCCCAGTTCGATATCCGCCTCAAGCGCAACTGAATCGTAACCCTGAATTAACGGATACAAAAATTCATGAATAGCGATGGCCTTATTACTTCGATAGCGTTTGCCAAAATCTTCACGTTCCAGCATGCGCGCAACAGTATGTGTTGCCGCCAGTTTGATGAGATCGGCGGCATTGAGCTTATCCATCCAGCTGGAATTGAATACCACCTCAGTCTGCTCTGGCCTGAGTATGCGAAAGACCTGGTTTTGGTAGGATTTGGCATTCTCGGCCACTTGCTCGCGAGAAAGAACGGGGCGCGTCATATTCTTGCCACTGGGATCGCCGATCATGCCGGTAAAATCACCAATCAGGAATAGGGCGCGGTGCCCTAAGTCCTGTAAATGGCGAATTTTGTTGAGCAGAACGGTATGACCCAGGTGCAGGTCCGGCGCTGTGGGATCAAACCCAGCCTTGACCCTGAGAGGGCGATTTAAAGCAAGCTTTTGCTCTAGTTCGTCTTCCGGCAGAATCTCGCTGCTACCACGCTTGATGATTTCCAGCTGTTCTGAAATTTGTGTCGTCACAGGAACGCCGGGAGTATATTACCTACAATTATCCGCTGCAAAACCCCAGTTGATCAGTTTATCCAGCACGGCATTAACATAATCCACACGACGATTCTGATAATCCAGATAGTAGGCGTGTTCCCACACGTCAATCGTCAATATGGGCTTTATCCCTTTGGTCAATGGCAGATCCGCATTGCCAGTCTTGCTGACCTGGAGCTTGTCGCCATCCTGTACCAGCCATGCCCAGCCGCTGCCAAACTGGGTTGTCGCCGCAGTCGCCAGTTCTTTCTTGCAAGCTTCGATGCTACCAAAAGATGCTTCGATTTTTTGCTTCAGCGCTGCTGGAGGTTCGCCGCCGCCTTTAGGTTTCAGGGAATTCCAGTAAAAAGTGTGATTCCAGACCTGTGCTGCGTTATTGAAAATTCCGGCTTTATCCGCCTTGCCTGCCACCGAAGCAATGATCTCCTCCAGGGATAAATCCTCGAGCTCGGTCCCGGCTATCAGTTTGTTGAGGTTATCGACATAAGTCTTGTGATGCTTGCCATAGTGAAAACTCAGCGTATTTGCGGAAATGACGGGGTCCAGCGCATTATCCGGATAGGGTAAAGGTGGCAGAACATGCGGCGCACTTTCAGTCTTTTGGTTGCTCATGATTTTTGCTCCTGTGTGGTGACATAAAATCCGATCCGTTCCCCTTTGCGAAATACCGAACGGTAAATTATTTCCGGGAAATAAATAAAACCGATTGATACGTTATTACCAGGATGCCCGAGAACAACGCGTTCTGATTCAGTTCGCGGGACCATTTTGAACAATGACCTTTCGAAAAAGGAAATCGAGGTTGGCTCCGGTATAGCTGGATCAGGTGGTAACACTTATAAGCAGTATATCCGAAATAAGCGAAAAATAGCGCACTGCTGTTCGACAGCATACGGAGTTGAAGCGTCAATAGATCAGTCCGCCGCCTCATTTTCCGGTCTGCCGACCTGATCATTAGCATCTTGCTGAGA
>JBDSOQ010000044.1:0-13548 GCA_039914755.1 Nitrosospira sp.
GCAAGCGGGCGCTACGAAACTGAAAACTGAAATCGACGTGTGCTTCGA
The DNA here is from genome assembly GCA_039914755.1 of Nitrosospira sp. Lineage (GTDB taxonomy): Bacteria > Pseudomonadota > Gammaproteobacteria > Burkholderiales > Nitrosomonadaceae > Nitrosospira. The sequence continues at coordinate 49 of JBDSOQ010000044.1, forward strand.
GCGCGTAAATCCATTACTATCGCTACTTTAGTGGTGAGCGACGTTAACCAGATTTCGGGATTGGCTCTTATACCTCGGACAAAATCCCATCAACAGCGCCACTTTACGCACCGGATAAAGGATAGGCTGGAACCCCGAATTGGCAAGTATAAGTAGAACTAAGGATTTAGGCAAAGAATTTCCTCTGAGTCCGGCGGTTACAGAAATTATAGGCGAGGACAGTAAAGGTCAGCGTATCGATAATTTCTTGATCAAGCGCCTGAAAAATGTGCCTAAAAGTCACATCTACCAGCTATTGCGGAGCGGGCAGGTTCGACTTAACAGCAAGCGCATCGGTGCGGATTGTCATCTTCAACTGGGCGATATGGTACGTATACCGCCGGTGAGGATGGCGGAAAGAAGTTCTCCGCTCAGAAAGAAAGTAACTAAAAGCCAGTTTATTCCATTCGAAATCTTATTTGAGGACGAAGCCCTTGTCGTCATCAATAAGCCTGCGGGCGTTGCAGTGCATGGAGGCAGCGGCGTGAGTTTCGGTGTCATCGAGCAATTGCGCGCCCAGCATCCTGACTGGAAATTTCTGGAGCTGGTCCATCGCCTCGACAGGGAGACTTCCGGGGTTTTGCTTCTGGCCAAGAACCGGGCTGCGCTCGTTGAACTGCACCGGGTGATCCGTGCAGGGATGATGGAGAAGCGGTACCTTACGCTGGTAAAAGGCAAGTGGCTCAATACGCGACAAAGCGTCAAGCTGTTTCTCAGGAAATACGTGACGCCCGCGGGCGAACGGCGTGTGGCGGTAATTGCCGATGGAAAGGGAAACGAAGAGGGAAAGAGCGCTCACACCGTTTTTAATCTGAAAAAATCCTGGCAGAATTTCAGTCTGCTGGAAGCGGAGTTAAAAACGGGCCGTACTCATCAAATTCGCGTGCATCTCGCTCATCTGGATTTCCCCATAGCAGGCGACGATAAGTATGGAGACTTCGCATTGAACAGGGAGCTGATGAGGCTCGGTCCCGAGCGACGTCTCAAGCGCATGTTCCTGCATGCCTTTACAGTCGAAGTTATGCATCCGGTAACCGGGAGAAAGCTTCGTATTGAGGCGCCGCTGGCGGAAGACCTGCGCAAATTTTTGCTTGAGCTGGATGCCGATAGCACACTTTTGTGCCCATAATGGACTCGGCGGAAGCGATATCCTGATTTTTCGGACCGACGGAGTAAGCCAGTGTTCCATCCCTGACGCAGGCAAGAGGAAGCGGTTTGCGGAAATAGCGTAGAAAGCGTAACGTTTTGGGTAAACTCGGCTCCGCGCAGTTCGCTATATCACTTCATTGGAAGGATTGAAATAACATGGCAGATTCAGAAAATCGCAACGAAGGGTGGGAAAAGCAGGTGCTTGAAAAACTGGCGCTCTCTTCTTTGCAGGAACAGCGCAGGGCGCGTCAATGGAGCATATTTTTCAAGTCGCTCACATTTATCTATTTGTTTATTTTGTTATTTATCTTCTCTGGCTGGTTCAGTGGGGACGATATGTCCATGTCGCGTAAACATACTGCCCTGGTCGAGCTGCGGGGCGTAATCTCTCCCGATAGCATTAGCAGCGCGGATAATATTAATGCCGGCTTGCAGCATGCGTTCAAGGATGCAAAAACGCAGGGTGTGATTCTGCGCATCAACAGCCCGGGTGGCAGTCCGGTACAGGCGGGGTACATCAATGATGAGATCCGCCGTCTGCGTGCCGAGTACCCGGAAATTCCTCTTTATGCCGTAGTAGAAGACATCTGCGCATCCGGAGGTTATTACGTTGCCGTCGCTGCCGATAAAATTTACGTGGATAAAGCGAGCATGGTCGGTTCCATCGGCGTGCTGATGAACGGATTCGGTTTTACGGGCGCAATGGAAAAGCTTGGCGTCGAACGGCGGCTCCTCACCGCAGGGGAAAACAAGGGCTTTCTTGATCCTTTTTCGCCTCCCAATCCGGGCCAGGAGGAATACGCCAAAAAAATGCTGAACGATATCCACGAACAATTTATTCAGGTAGTGAAGGAGGGAAGGGGGGCACGCCTGAAGGAAACGCCGGAGATATTCAGCGGCATCGTCTGGACGGGTCAAAAAAGCATAGAACTGGGGCTTGTCGATGCGATAGGCAGTGCAGACTACGTCGCGCGGGAAATCATCAAAGCCGAACACATCGTGGATTACACGACCCGGGAAGGATTCAGCGAACGCCTCGCTCGACGCTTCGGCGCGGTAGCGGCAGAGGCGCTGATTACCACGGGAATCGGTGGAGGGTTGCGGTGATTACAATTTTGCCTGATCGGTCAGCCCTGCAGCAAAAAGATAGCGGGTTTATCATGAACATCGGGCAAAACATGTTTCCATTCCCGGATTGTTCTGGTTGAAATGAATTCATCTGCCAGGGTCAGGTTGCAGGCAATGCAAAGAGCAGTATCATCACGGCAGGTGGAAAGAATGGATTCCAGCAACTTTTGGTTGCGATATGGCGTCTCGATAAATATCTGGGTTTGATCGCCGGTTATCGAATTTTTTTCCAGCTCAACTATTTTCTTGGCACGCCTGTCATTTTCAACGGGAAGGTAACCGTGAAAGGTGAAGCGCTGGCCGTTCAATCCCGACGACATCAGCGCCAGCAGTATGGAGGATGGTCCTACCAGCGGCACCACCCGGATATTTTTTTGATGAGCAAGGCGCACCAACCCTGCCCCAGGGTCCGCTACCGCCGGAGAACCCGCTTCAGACAAGAGTCCGATATCGCTGCCTTCGAGGAGGGGTGCAAGCAGTTTTTCATATTCCCTGGTTTGAGTGTGTTCATCCAATACCTGCATACTGATTTTCTGTATCGGCAGGACGCAGCCGATCTGTTTCAGAAACTGCCTCGCGGTCTTTGGACGCTCGACAATATAATGATCAAGCGCCGCTATGCATTGTCGGACAGCGGGGGGAATTATCCAAGTGATATCGCTTGGGCCCAAGGGAGCGGGAATGAGATAGAGCGTACCGGAGTTCACACTATTTCCACACCTTCGCGCGTCAGCATTTCCACTAGCGCAATCAGCGGTAACCCTATCAGTGCACTGGGATCCTCGCTTACGATATGTTCGATCAATGCGATCCCCAGTCCCTCGAGCTTGGCACTTCCGGCGCAGTGATACGGCTGTTCCCTATCGAGATAGTTGTCAATTTGCCGGTCGCTGAGTTCACGGAATTTGACGCGGGACGAGACAAGCCGTATCTGCATATTGTCTTTATCGCTATTCAGCAGGCTCAAGGCAGTATGGAACACAACCTCTTTTCCGCGGATGAGGCGCAACTGCTGGGTCGCATTTGCATGATTCAGCGGTTTGCCGAGCTGAATCCCTTCTAATACCGCCACCTGGTCAGCACCTATGATCAAGGCATCAGGGTGACTCACGGCAACCATACGCGTCTTTGCGGCGGCCAAGCGCAAGGCAGTCGTGTCAGGACTTTCTTCAGCCAGGGGAGTTTCGTCTATTTCCGGATTATGAACTTCAAATGGAATTTGCAGGCGCCTAAGCAGTTCGTGGCGATATATGGAGCTGGATCCCAACACAAGTCGCTGGGCAATTTGTTGTGTTTTCAAAGTTTATCTTTATCAGGTTTTTGACACTCACGGGCAAAAAATATATTATGCGCGCCGTATACATACTACATACATGCCCACAAGAATGCATGCCGGCAGATTTTAATCTTAAATACGCGAACTTATCAATTGAACGGCATTGACGGATGAAATAGAAGCAGGGTAGCGGGCAATACGCGAAAGAGAATATTCACATTTCATTTTATAAAAAGATTTCTACTCTTATGCCGGTACGACTCATCATCGATGCTCTCGATTTTGCCCGTAATGCCGGGGCGCATCATTGTAAAATCGCGCTATCCGAGCTCGATCGGTTGCAGGATTACCTGACGTCCGGGGGTGGCGAGTTGCAGTACGCGATAACCGGCGCGGTGGATATAAATGCCAGGCCACTCCTGAAAATAGCCGTTCAGGGGTCGATAAACCTCTGTTGCCAGCGTTGTCTGGGCGAATATGGATATGTGCTGGATTTGCGGGCGTATCTGCTGCTGGCGCAAAATGAAAATGAGCTGTCCCGCCTTGATGAAGATGAGTCGGTCGAGTGTGTTCTGGCGACCCCTGACATGGATGTCGTGGCGCTGATCGAGGACGAAATAATCCTGAGTTTGCCAACTTCCCCGCGTCATGGGGAGGGTGAATGCACGATCAAGCAGGATAGTAAGGATACGGCAGGGGAAAGATCTCTTTTTGCTGCGCTGGCTGCGCTGAAAAACCTGCATTGAAAATATATTTAAGGAGCTGAATACCATGGCAGTCCAACAGAACAAGAAATCCCCATCCAAGCGCGGTATGCACCGTTCGCATGATTCTCTCACCAGTTCGCCGTTGACGGTGGATCCCGGCACTGGCGAAGTACACTTGCGCCACCACATCAGCCCCACCGGTTATTACCGGGGCAGAAAGGTCGTCAAAGCAAAAGGAGATTAAATCGCCCCGCCGTTTCTGGGGGTCAAATTTATCCCCACCTCAAGGGCGTTCCAAAATTGAATATCACCGTAGCTGTAGACTGCATGGGTGGCGATCACGGCCCTCATGTGACGGTTCCTGCAGTCGTCGAGTATCTCCATCGTAACACCGGAAGTGACATCATTCTGGTTGGGTTGCCCGACGTTATCGAAACTGAATTGCGCGCCGCCAAGGTTGTCCCCAGCTCCCGGCTGAGGATTCACGCCGCAAGTGAAGTGGTGGGCATGGACGAGTCGCCCGCCCTTGCATTGCGAGGTAAGAAAAACTCTTCGATGCGAGTCGCTATCAACCTGGTAAAGAGCGGTGAAGCACAGGCATGCGTCAGCGCGGGTAACACCGGCGCATTGATAGCAACTTCCCGGTTTGTGCTGAAAACACTTCCTGGAATCGACCGGCCGGCTCTGGCCGTGGTATTGCCCACCATAAAAGGGCACACTTATGTGCTTGATTTAGGTGCCAACGTGGATTGCAGCGCGGAGCATCTGCTTCAATTCGGGGTGATGGGGGCAACCTTGATATCTTCCGTTGAAAACAACGAGAAGCCCAGCATCGGCTTGCTGAATATAGGCGAGGAAGAGATCAAGGGCAATGAGGTAGTGAAACGGGCAGCAGAGCTGCTGCGTAACAGCGGCCTTAATTTTTACGGCAATATCGAGGGTAACGACATCTATAAAGGGACAACCGATGTGGTTGTATGTGATGGATTCGTGGGTAACGTGGCCCTGAAAACTTCGGAAGGAGTGGCGCAAATGCTTTCCACTTACTTGCGTGAGGAATTCAGGCGCAATCTGTTCACGAAATTCGCGGGACTCATTGCCTCGCCGGTCATTAATGCATTCAAGCGCCGTGTGGATCACCGCCGATACAATGGCGCCAGTTTGCTGGGGTTGCGCGGGGTCGTCATTAAAAGCCATGGCTCGGCTGATAGTCACGCGTTTGGTTTCGCTATTGCCCGGGCAGTGGATGAGGTTCGCAGCGGAATGCTGAATCACATCAGCGAACGGGTTGCGCAGCTGCCGCATCATCCGGAAAACTCATCCTCATTTCCTCGGCCCCTGGCAGAAGAGAATCGCGCATGATGTACTCCAGGGTCATCGGGACAGGCAGCTATTTGCCTGAAAAAATTCTCACCAATCGTGATCTTGAGCAGATAGTGGATACCAGCGACGAGTGGATACGCAGTCGTACCGGTATCGCGCAGCGGCACATCGCGGCGGACGACCAGATGGCGAGCGATCTGGCGCTCAATGCCAGCCGTGAAGCAATGAAGGCCGCGAAGATTGATGCTGGAGAGATCGATCTGATTATTGTTGCCACCACGACGCCGGACGTGATTTTTCCCAGTACGGCCTGCATTCTGCAGGATAAGCTCGGCGTGAAGGATTGCGCTGCATTTGACGTACAGGCGGTATGCAGCGGCTTTATCTATGCGCTTGCCACTGCCGACATGTTTATTCGTAGCGGAAAATATCGTACGGCTCTGGTCGTCGGGGCGGAAGTCTACTCGCGCATACTCGACTGGAGCGACCGCAGTACCTGCGTGCTATTCGGTGACGGCGCGGGTGCTGTCGTACTCGCCCGGAGCGATAGCCCGGGAATAATTTCAAGCCATTTACATGCGGATGGAAGCTATAAGGATATCCTGACGGCGTCTGGAAGTTTTTCTCATGGCAAGATTCAAGGCAGCCCGTTTGTTATGATGGAAGGCAATACGGTCTTCAAATTTGCTATAAAAGTCCTGGAAGATGTTGTGCGCGAGGCCTTGGCGGAAAATAATCTGGAGGTGTCCGATATTGACTGGCTGATTCCCCACCAGGCTAATATCCGTATCATTATTTCCACGGCCAAAAAACTGGGTATACCGATGGAAAAGGTGGTCGCCACGCTGGACAAGCATGGCAATACTTCAGCCGCCTCCATTCCGCTGGCGCTGGATGTTGCCGTACGCGATGGCCGCATTCAATCCGGTCAGCGTGTACTTCTGGAGGGCGTAGGAGGAGGATTTACCTGGGGAGCGGTATTCATTTCATGGTAGACGCCGCTAACCTCCGCGTAAATCACAAGAAGCATGTTTTTACTGTCTGATTATCCCTCGCTTTTATTGCTTGTCGCAATAAGGCATTAGAAGAATGCTATTTCCTAATTTAATGCAACACTATTATCCCGGTTTTACTCCGATCCAGAGATATCCAGGAATTATCAACTGCTTCTGTTCAAATGGATGCAGGCAACAATGACTGCGTCCGTAAAATTCGCATGTATTTTTTCTGGGCAGGGCTCGCAATCGATAGGCATGATGAAGGGTTATGCTGATTTCCCCGTCGTGCGCGAAACCTTTGCCGAGGCATCTTCTGTGCTCGGGCAGGATTTCTGGACGATGGTCAACGATGGTTCGGCCGATGAGCTTAACCTGACGGTCAATACTCAACCGCTGATGCTGATGGCGGGCATTGCAGTATATCGCGCCTGGCAAAGCCTGGGAGACGTGAACCCGGCACTCATGGCGGGCCATAGCCTGGGAGAATATACCGCCCTGGTGGCGTCCGGCGCACTGGCTTTTTCGGATGCGCTATCGTTGGTACGCTTTCGAGCCGAGGTAATGCAACAGGCAGTACCGGAAGGTGCCGGCGCCATGGCGGCAATTCTCGGGCTTGACGATGAGGTAGTAAAAGCGCTTTGCGACGAAATCACAAATTCTTCCGACGGAGAATTGCTGGAGCCGGCAAATTTTAATTCGCCTGGCCAGATAGTGATCGCCGGCCACAAAAATGCGGTGCTGCGCGGGATGGAACTGGCCAGGTCGAAAGGCGCGAAGCGGGCGCTGATGTTGCCTGTGAGCATACCTTCGCATTGTTCCCTCATGAGCCAAGCGGCCGGCAGACTGCAACAACGGTTGGAGTTGGTGATGCTCAGGTCGCCGGAAACGCCACTATTGCACAATGCTGACGTGCAGCGGCACGAAAATCCTGAAGGCATAAAAAGAATTCTGATACGGCAATTATGCAGCCCGGTGCGCTGGACCGAAATCGTTCGCTCTTTTGCTTCCGCCGGCGTTACCCATGTGGTGGAGTGCGGGCCGGGAAAAGTGCTGTCCGGACTTACCAAACGTATAGATGCGAATTTGCAGAGCCTGGCACTGGCGGACAGCGTAGCGCTTCGCCATGCTGCCGACATATTATTGTAGGTTGTTATACTATTGATGAGCCTGGCGGCTTTTACAGCGAAGAGCTTATCCTTGTTGATCTTGACTGGGCGTACTGGAGAATAATGCTGCAAAATCAAATCGCATTCGTAACCGGCGCCAGCCGGGGTATCGGCCGGGCCATTGCGCTTGAGCTGGCTCGGCAAAATGCCACCCTGATAGGCACCGCCACCACCGAGGGTGGCGCTCAAATCATTAGCGGCTACCTCAAGGAGGCAGGCCTCAAGGGTGCCGGCATGACATTGAATGTAAACGACGCTGCTCAAATTGAAAGCGTTCTTAAAGCCGTACAGGGGGAATTTGGCGATATCGCAATCCTGGTGAATAATGCCGGCGTCACCCGCGACAATTTGCTTCTTCGGATGAAAGATGAGGAGTGGGATGAAATCATGGAAACTGATCTCAAATCAGTGTTCCGTTTGAGCCGCGCAGTGCTGAGAGCTATGATGAAGGCCCGTTATGGGCGCATAATCAATATCTCCTCGGTGGTAGGCTTTACCGGCAATATGGGTCAGGCTAATTATGCCGCTGCCAAAGCCGGGATAGCCGGCTTCAGCAAATCTTTGGCGCGTGAAGTGGGTAGCCGCAACATCACTGTCAATTGTATTGCACCCGGTTTCATAGAGACTGACATGACACGTTCTCTCACCGAAAAACAACAGCAACTTCTGCTCCAGCAAGTTCCCCTGGGCAGATTGGGACGTCCGGAAGAGATCGCCTCGGCAGTCGCTTTTATTGCGTCGCCGGGCGCAGCGTATATTACCGGCGCAACACTTCATGTGAATGGCGGAATGTATATGGATTAATAGTGCATCCTCAATTTTTTGCCATTCAACCAGTAATTACCGAGAAAACCCCTTTATGGACCAGGTTGATTACTTTTGAGCTTCAAAGCGTTCAGATTTTATTAACACCAAAAACTTGCTAGAATGACGGCGTTTTTCTTACCGGAAGAGGTATTTAGATGGAAAATGTAGAGCAGCGTATAAAAAAAATAGTGGCCGAGCAGTTAGGAGTGACTGAGGCCGACGTCAAGAGTGAATCTTCTTTTGTGGATGACCTAGGTGCCGATTCGCTTGACACCGTAGAGCTGGTCATGGCACTGGAAGAAGAATTCGAATGCGAAATCCCTGATGAACAGGCAGAGAAAATCAACACTGTTCAGCAGGCTATCGACTATATCAATTCCCACAGCAATTAATTTTTGCTTCAAGCACATCCCATATCGGAGCCACCTTGTCCAAGCGTAGGGTAGTTATCACCGGACTGGGCATGATTTCGCCTGTCGGTAACACCGTCTCAGATGCGTGGACCAACGTTCTCGCTGGAAAATCCGGCATTACACGAATTACTCGTTTTGATGCTTCCGCATTTGCTTCTCAGATAGCTGGAGAAGTAAAGGATTTTGACATTACGGAATATCTTTCCGCTAAAGACGCGCGCCGTATGGATATCTTCATCCACTACGGTATGGCGGCAGCCATCCAGGCGGTCCGGGACGCAGGTATTGACGATATCGTCAATACCTCTCTCGATGCCGAGCGCGTTGGCGTCAATATTGGTTCCGGCATCGGCGGTTTACCGATGATCGAGGCCACGCATGATGTTTTCCACGCGGGCGGTCCACGCAAGATATCTCCATTTTTCATACCCAGCACCATCATCAACATGATAGCGGGTAACTTATCCATTAAGTTTGGTTTCAAAGGACCGAATCTTGCCATTGTCACTGCCTGTACCACCGCCACCCACTGCATCGGCGACTCAGCTCGACTGATCGAGTATGGAGATGTGGACGTGATGGTGGCGGGGGGGGCCGAGTCATGCGTAACGCCACTTGCCATTGGCGGTTTTGCCTCGGCGCGGGCGCTGTCGACCCGCAACGACGATCCTGTTACCGCCAGTCGGCCATGGGACAAGGGTCGGGACGGCTTTGTCCTGGGAGAGGGCGCCGGGATTCTGGTGCTGGAAGAACTGGAGCATGCCAAACGTCGCGGCGCGAAAATTTACGCTGAGCTAGCCGGCTTTGGCATGAGCGCGGACGCCTATCATATGACAGCACCCTCGGAAGATGGAGAAGGTGCCGCGCGCTGTATGAATAATGCGCTCAGAAACGCGGGGATGAATTCCACTGAAGTGGACTATATCAACGCACATGGCACTTCGACGCCGTTGGGAGATATAGCGGAGACTGTCGCGGTGAAGCGCTGCTTTGGCGAACACGCAAAAAAGCTTGTAGTGAACTCTACAAAATCGATGACTGGGCACCTGCTCGGGGCTGCTGGCGGGATCGAAGCCATATTCAGCGCCCTGGCCTTATATCATCAAGTGGCTCCACCCACTATCAATATTTTCGATCAGGATCCCCAATGCGATCTGGATTACGTTCCCAATACCGCTCGGAAAATGGAAATTAACGCCGCAATGTCAAACTCGTTTGGCTTTGGCGGCACAAATGGTACACTTGTTTTCCGTAAAACCTGATTTTTGCGGTTAAGGTAACGATAAACGAAGGCGCACTATAAAAGTGGGCCAGATCGTGCAGGCGGGGTAATGCTTTTCGAGGGAGGTGCCATTCCGGGGGAAACACGAACTCCGGAAGTTCCGGCCACCGTATCCAGATCTGCTATCCCGCTTCGCGGATCTCTCGTGCAGCGCCAAGGAGCTTTCTTCAGCCTCAAACTGGCAACGCCGTCCGCAGCCACATGTCTTCGAGTTGCGGTAAAATGGTTCATCCACTGCGTCATACTTGTGGCTGACCCTTCACGCATTGTGATCATCCCGATTTTGCCAGTCGAGCTGCCAACCAAGCGCTTCACGGACTTATTCAGAGGTTCTTTTGCGTACGCTAAAACGCTTGATCTTTCTTGCCTTTGCCGGGGTCTTGCTGTTCGCTGGATGGCTCGCTTACCAACTTAATGTTCCCGTTCAGCCCCCCACGGTTCCTTACGAATTTTCCATCAAGCCGGGCAGTAGCTTAAAAAGTGTCGCAAGGCAATTAGCCGACGCTGGCATTTTGCCGGATATGTGGTCCTTTGTCCTGCTATCGCGGGCAAGGGGGGTTGCGTCATCGGTCAAGGCGGGTGATTATGAGATCGGTGCAAGTATCTCGCCGCTGCAATTGCTTGAACGCATCACCAACGGTGACATCAATCAGACCGAGATCAGATTTATAGAAGGCTGGACTTTTTCCCAGCTAAGGCAGACGCTGGATGAGCACCCGGCGCTTCGGCACGATACTGCCAGTTTGACCAGCGGCGACATCCTGCAACTGATCGGCGCAACCGAAACCGCCGCAGAAGGATTGTTTTTTCCCGATACCTATTTTTTTGTACGTGGCAGCAGCGACGTGGCGATATTAAAGCGCGCCTATCACGTGATGCAGAACCATGTGGCCACCGCATGGGCTGAGCGCTCGGCGGATCTTCCGCTGGCAACCCCCTACCAGGCTTTGATTCTGGCTTCGATCGTCGAAAAAGAAACTGGAAAGGAAAGCGACCGCGGCCTGGTGGCTGCTGTCTTCCTCAACCGGTTGCGATTAAACATGTTATTGCAAACTGATCCCACCGTTATTTATGGTCTTGGCGACAAGTTTGATGGCAATCTCCGAAAAAAAGACCTTTTAACTGATCAGGAATATAATACGTATACACGCCGCGGCTTACCGCCGACGCCCATTGCTTTGCCGGGGCTCGCCTCCATTCAGGCTGCGCTCAATCCCGCCCAGACCAATGCACTCTATTTTGTCGCCAAAGGGAAGGGGGAATCGCACTTCTCCAATGATCTGGCAGAGCATAACCGCGCCGTATCGAGATATCAGAAGCAATAAGGCCAAAACTCGCTCTTATTCATAATGCATTTAATCCGTAATAAAAAATACGGTCGAATTAACGCCGATCGATCTGCGGCTTGCCTTGACTCCAGCCGATGATTTCCTCCATATCACTAAAAGTAAATTGACATTACCGTCTCCAAAAGTAGAATGGCGAGTTATCAATAAACAACAAAATGGGGCTCGGGTTGCATTGGTTCAACCAGGGCTGAACATTGAAAATCCGTAGCCCTCTCCCAACTACGCCTCCAAATCAATTAAATTCGATCAGGAAGACTAATGAGTCATACATTATATGAAGCGTCTGTTTTGCGCATCCAACGCTGCGAATTAGCTGTTCCCGGTTCAAACCCGGGCATGTTTGAGAAGGCGTTGAAAAGTGGCGCAGATTTCATCTTCCTCGATCTTGAAGACGCAGTTGCCCCCGACGACAAGTTGACCGCGCGTAAAAACGTTATCGAAGCGCTCAATGATCTGGACTGGAAAGCGCATGGCATTACCGTCTCTGTGCGCATAAATGGCCTGGACACGCAATTCATGGTGCGTGACGTGGTTGATCTGGTCGAGAAAGCAGGCGACAAGGTGGATACCGTATTAATTCCGAAGGTAGGGGTTTATTCTGATGTCTATATGGTTGAAGCCATGCTGAACCAGCTGGAAATGCAACAAGGGCTAAAAAACAGAATTGGTATTGAAGCGTTGATCGAAACCGCTTTAGGAATGGCAAACGTAGAAGACATTGCCCGAAACGGAGCGGCGGGCCGCCTTGAAGCGCTACATTTCGGGGTAGCTGATTATGCTGCCAGTAATCGCGCCAGAACAACAAATATTGGGGGGCTCAATCCGGACTATCCGGGTGATCAATGGCATGCCGCCATCAGCCGCATGACCGTTGCGTGCCGTGCCTTCGGATTGCGTCCTATCGACGGCCCATTTGGCGATATTAAAGATCCGGATGGTTTCAAATCAGCGGCGAGAAGAGCAGCGGCATTAGGCTGTGAAGGTAAATGGGCCATTCATCCATCTCAAGTTGCACTTGCCAACGAAATATTTACGCCGCCTGCCGCGGAAATCGAAAAAGCACAACGTATTCTGGTTGCCTTGAAAGAAGCAGCCGCTCAAGGTAAAGGCGCAGCCGCACTGGATGGCCGGCTCATTGACGCCGCTTCGGCGAGAATGGCCAATAACGTGGTCAGAATGGCAGAGGCAATGCACGCCAAAGGCGTGTAATGCACTTTTCGAGGCCGCGATTAGCGGCCTTTTCTTTGTTGGTTGTTGACTTATCGGAATGAGTTATGGAATGCGGGAAGCCGTTTCTATTGAGGTAGTTAGCTGCACTGGAGCCCCATCTGCGCATGGCAGGCTTTCAGCGATCTTTGTCCATCCTGACAGAGCATAGAGAGGCTGGCACCTGTGAAGCCTTGATCTGTTTCGGTTGATGATTCCTGCCTTAAAAAACGATCAGTTCCGCACGGGGACCCCTCAAGACGGGCATGGTTCTCGTTGATTGGAGCGGTCTGTTCTCTGAACAGCCTCATGAGATAGCCGGATAAAACTATTTGATAACAAACTAAGGTGATGCATCTTGGATATACACGAGTATCAGGCAAAAGAGATTCTGACGAAATATGGCGTCAAGATCGCGGAAGGCGGTCTGGCTTACAGCCCCGATGAAAGTGTACAGCGGGCTAGAGAAATTGACGGAAATGTTTGGGTGGTAAAAGCACAAATTCATTCAGGAGCGCGCGGTAAAGCCGGCGGTATCAAGATCTGCAGGACGCATGATGAAGTTAAAGCGGCTGCGGAAGAATTATTGGGAAAATATTTGATAACGCATCAAACCGGGCCGATGGGTAAAATTTGCTCAAGGGTTTACGTTGAAGC
>JBDSOQ010000077.1:0-2519 GCA_039914755.1 Nitrosospira sp.
CTGGCATCATTGCGTTCGTTCGAGTGGAGCGAGGAGCATTTGAATTTACTGATGGAAGGTATGTTAAACCTGATAGGGGTGCTGGTGAATGTCTGCGGCGACGTAAGACAGGTGAGGCATTAATATCAGGATTGCAGTTTTTTCCTGAGACAGAGTGCGGCTAGTCCATAATCACGCTGCACACGTGTATTTTTCGGCTGTGATCAGAGGCTGAGGCCGGAAATTTCGGATAAATCCTTTGGATGACTAAAGAATAGCCGAAGTTGTACTGGCCTATTGTAATTAACCGGATTCTACAGGCGCCAGCCTCGGGAGTGAGTACTTACTGCCGAAGTCGAGGCGGCGGGATCCATGTGCTTTAATGAATGATCTTAGCAACCTGTAACGGCCTTCATGGCTGGGGAACTGTTCCAGGTTAATTATAAGTTGTTGTTGGCTAATTAATCAGGATATCGCCGCATTCCATGCAAACACAGGATAAGCCGCAATATCTGGCGACAGGGGTGAGCCGGCGGGAAGTGTGGTCTTGGGCGATGTTTGATTTCGCCAATTCAGGCTATACCACCGTTGTAATCACCGCAATTTTCAATGCTTATTTCGTTGCGGTCGTAGCTGGGAATGCGGAATGGGCGACGTTTGCATGGACCGTGGCGCTGGCGGTTTCCTATGCCCTCATCATCCTGACCGCGCCTGCGCTAGGAGCATATGCTGACGCTTATGCTGCGAAGAAGCGTCTATTGTTCCTGAGTGCGGTGGGTTGCGTCCTGTTTACGGGATTACTCTACTTTGTCGGCCCAGGCGATCTGTGGCTGGCGGTGGTGCTGATAATTCTCACCAATTTCTTCTTTGGTTGCGGCGAAAATCTGATTGCCGCGTTTTTACCGGAGCTGGCACAGAGCAAGGCGTTGGGAAAGGTCTCAGGCTGGGGCTGGAGCCTGGGTTATATCGGCGGCCTGGTCAGTCTGGGTTTATCGCTGGCGTATGTCACCTGGGCGCAGGAACAAGGCAAGCCGGCTGAGCACTTTGTCCCCGTTACGATGTTGATAACGGCTGGTTTCTTTGCGCTGTCGAGTATTCCCACCTTTCTTTTCCTGAAGGAACGCGCCGTACCTCAATTGCATCTTGCCGGACATACCGTGGTAAGTGAGGCATTTTCGCGGTTGGGCGAGACGTTTCATCGCGTGCGGGATTACCGCGACCTGGTGCGTTTTCTTGTCTGCATCGTATTTTACCAGGCGGGTATCCAGACCGTAATTACGCTGGCTGCAATATACGCGCAGCAGGTAATGAGCTTTAATACGAGCGACACCATGTTTCTGGTTCTGGTGGTTAACATCACTGCGTCAGCGGGCGCCTTCGCTTTCGGCAGCATACAGGACAGGATCGGGCATATTCCCACCATAGCGCTGACGCTTGTTGGCTGGATTGTTATGATATTGCTGGCCTGGATGGCCGAAAGCCGGCCGATGTTCTGGGTGGCTGCCAACGTCGCCGGCCTGTGTCTGGGGGCTTCTCAGTCAGCAGGCCGGGCGCTGGTAGGATATTTCAGCCCTGACGCCAGACGTGCGGAATTTTTCGGGCTGTGGGGACTGGCAGTCAAGCTGTCATCCATACTGGGCCCGGTGACATATGGATTGGTAAGCTGGATTTCTCGAGGCGATCACCGGCTTGCCATGCTGATTACCGGCGTTTATTTTGTTATCGGATTACTGATATTGCTGAACATCGATATCGAGAGGGGGCGGCAAGCTGCGCTGCAAACGTAAAACCGCGGTGAATTGCTAAAAATGGCAAGACGTCGTGGTGCGTCGGTTGGCGCTATCCGGTTGCTGCCGCCCCGCGATTTTATAATATCCCGCTTTCTATCGTTTACGGGCTATTTTTCTCGTGGCGTTCAATGGTGCATATGGTGATGCTCATGTCCACTGGAGGATCCCGCAGGCTTTTTTTCCTGGGGTTTTTGGGACGCCTTGGGTTTGAGCGGCGTAAAACGAGTTGATTGTGGCTCCTGGTCCGGTAATTTGACGAACACGACGATTGTGGTTTCGGGCGTAAGCTTGAAATCTCCGGTGCCTTTGAGAGTATTATCCCCTGCAGGTTCCAGTTTTATCGAATCCTTGGGCTTGGCCTTGCCTACCTGAAAACTTGCTTTACCCACCCCGCCGTCGGTGCTGACTTTTTTATCCCCATGGTCCGTTACGTAGAGAACGAGATCTTTATCTTGTGCAACAAGCTCCAGATGATAGGGACCTGCCATACGCATCTGGCCCCCGTGTGGCGTATCAATGGCGTCGAAATGCTCTTCGGTATGCGCTGACGCGGGCACTGACACGACCAACGCAGCACTAATCAAGACCGTAGCAGCCATCGATTTAATCATATTTATCTCCTTGAACGATTATTAAAAAAACTTTGATGGAAAGCCTCATACGGGGCTCTATGTTTCTCGGTTTGCTCCCTCTTGCTGTTGACTACTCAACTCAATGCACATGATCCCCCGGCGGAGGCAATATCTCCTT
>JBDSOQ010000192.1:0-4655 GCA_039914755.1 Nitrosospira sp.
CCAGCCGAGATCGCCCGCTCGTCCGACAAGCGGCGTCACCACTGCGCCAGCCGCGCCGACGAGTGCGAACAAAGCGATTTCACCTTGGTCGAGTTCGAACGGCGATTGCATCAGCCTGAGTGCGACAGCAGTCCAGAATAGGCTAAATGCGGCCATAGTCAAACCTGCCGTGAGCGCTCGGCACCGCAGTACAGGCTGCGCAAGCAATAGATGCCAAAGCGAGGCGATCAGGATCGGATAAGTCGAGCGCGTCGCCGGTCGGCGTTCGGGCAGGCGCGCGGCGAGCGTGAACGTGAGCGTCACCAGGGCGCAAGCGCTCACGCCGTAAAACGCGCGCCATCCAAAGGCGTCGGTGATGACGCTAGCAAGCGGCCTCGACAGTACAATGCCGATCATCAGCCCGCCCATGACGTCTCCGATGACGCGGCCACGCTGCGCCGGCGGCACCATGGAGGCGGCGACCGGGACCAGGATGTGAATAGCAGAACACACGCCCCCAAGAATGAAAAGAATCATTAGCAGCGACGCCGCGCTTGGAGCAAGGGCAGCTGCGATCGCACTTATTGCCGCGCATCCGAGCATCCGGACGATCAGCTTGCGATTTTCCAGGAGATCGGCCAGCGGCACCAGAAGGAAGAGGCCAACGGCGTAGCCGAGCAAGGTTGCCATAGAGACGAGCCCACCGCTCGCATCGGCGAGGCCAATCGATGGACCGATCAGGCCGATCAAGGTCTGCGGAGCGTAGAGATTGGTGACGACAACCCCTGTCGATGTCGCGAAGAGCGCCGTGAGGGACCCGGTAAGCAAAATTTGTCCCCCGGTCGAGGGATGGGCGGCAGTCTCGCGTGGCGTTACGGGCATGGAGGCTTTTAGTCTAATCGAAGGTCACGGTTTGCCAAAACCAGCGCTCACAAGATCTGATACGGTTGGCCGTTGCGTGGTGGATGAACGCTATCAGGCAGGCAATATCGGTATAGTTGGGAAAAGCTGCAATCGATTTTTGGCTCCGGCATGGATTCCCGGCTGTAATCGAAATAAATCTCGCCTTCCGCACCCCCTGCGCGACGTCGAGTGTTTTTAATTTGAAGGAAGCTCTTTCCTTCCGCCCAATCGACAGTTTCCTGTTCAATTCTTCACCGCTGGTAATCATGTTAATTCTGCAACATGAATGTTTCATACTCCAGGCGGTTGAATTTATGCGAAAGGATAAAGAGGCTGAGAAACGCGGATAGCGTTACCGAGGCGGCAAATCCATAACCGAAAGTTTCCGCGCCAAGGTGCAATGTGGCAAAGGTGAACAGCAGGTTCGTGATAAAGAAACAGGCGGTGATGATCAGCACCTCGCGGCGGGCGTCGAGATAGAACAGCACGTTGAGTATCGCCATCAACAGCACCTGCACACTGACTGCAACGACATCGATATAGAATAAATGTATATATAATGGGGAAATGCCCACCGCATGCAGCAGTTCCCTGCCCCATAACAGGCACAGCACGACCGTCAGGCCCTGCACTTTGAAAATCTCGTAGATTCCCTGCCGGGCAGCGTACACCATCCGGTCCCGTCTATATTCAATATGCATAAGCGTATCGCCTTCACGCACTGCGCGGTAAAAACGCTCATGCTGCTGTGCGAAGTCAGCCTCCATGCTTACCAGGAATACGGCCATCCCGGGTAAAATGAACAGATAGGCCAGAAAAATGGGAAGATCATAAATGATGGAAGCACGCAAGGGCCCGATGACTGCTTCGGAAGTATGTGGCACAAACCAGAATATGAACTTATCGACCCAGACCGCCAGATAATAAAGGGTACCGATAGCAAATAAACTATAGAAACTCCTGCGTTGGTTAAGAAAATCAAACTTGAGCAGCGTGCTTCCGGGATATTCGCGGACAATGTGGCGCAGGAATGAAAACAACAGATAGGCATGGCCGCTCAGCACGCCCAGCAATAGCCCATTCAGTTCCCAGGGCGACGCCGCAAGCGCTACGGCGATACCGAGCAAATAACCTTTACCCAATGTCTGGACTATGCGGCGATAGGCTTTCATTCCCGATAGAAAAATAAGCGTGATCCACGCGCCGCTGAGTACGACAAAATTGCTCAGCAATAACAAATTCTGGAAAAATGGTCCGGTAAAAAACCAGAAAATAGCAGGCGCAGCCCACAGAAAGCCACCCGCCATGGTAATCGTCAGGACGCCAAACAAGTTGGGTAGCACCTCAGCCTGGGCGCTTGCATAAGCCCGATCGGCGACAAAGCGCGTAAACATCAACTGCATGCCACCGGTCCAGATTAATGAAGTCGCCATGAGGTAAGTTACGCAGATCTGGAAGGCATTGACTTCCCGCTGGGCAACCCCCAGCGCGACGGCAAGAACGCCGATCATCATGATGCTCAGAATAGATATTACCCACGGGCCGCCGCTGACCAGACCCGCATAGCCGTAAGCGCGCAATACCGACCAATAGCTGTCGCGCTCCAGCATTTTGCGAATTTCAAAACCGATATTGGCCATATTCAAGCCACTTTCACGGGTTGCTTCGCTGAATCCGGCACCGAATCCAATGCTTTCACATAAAGATTCCGATAGGACGAGAACATCAGCTTGTCGTCATAGTAGCGCTTCACCCGCTCAAGCCCAGCCTGTTGCGCCGCGCGCCATCGGGCGGTGTCATTGAGCAGTTCGAACGCCGCTTTCGCCGTTCCCTCAGGGTCGGCGATGAAAACCACGCTCCCCGCCGCGCCGAGGGCGCGATCTTCCTCGCTGTTTCCCTCAATAAGCTCGCGGCATGAACCTACATCGGTGGCGATACACGGAACACCACTGGCGAACGCCTCCAGCACGACCAGGGGCAACGCTTCGCTGATTGAGGTCAATACCATCAGACCCAACTGCGGAAGAATTTCAAGCACGTTTTGAAAACCCATGAACTTGACATGATTTTGTAAACTGAGGCTCAATGCCAGTTCCTTGCACTCATTCACATAGGATGGATCTTCATCTTCCGGGCCAGCAATCCATCCTTCCGCGTCGGGCCGCTCATTGACCAGCATGCGCAATGTCCGAATAAATGTCTTGATGTCCTTGATAGGCACCACTCGCCCAATCAATCCCAGCACCGGCGGAATTTTTTCGCCCCGTTTTTCAAATGCAACCCGGTAGCGCTGCAGATCGATCCCGTTAGTGATGACGCGCGTTTTTTCCACCGCCGCCCCATCCGCAATCTGCCTCAGGCGATTACCCTCGTACAGGCTGACGATGGGCGATGCCTGTGCGTAGGCCATGCGGCCGATCTGTTCATAAAATCTTATCCAGAGGCCGCGGATATATCCCATTTCATCATGCAGGGTGTTACATACGTCGTCATTGTGATCCTGGATCCATGTGGCCTGCGCCAGATCGATTTTTCGTTCCTTCGTATAGATACCGTGCTCCGTCAGCACGAAGGGAATATTGCGGCGCAGGCGAATCATCGCACCCAGCAATCCCGCATACCCTGTCGAGATGGCGTGTACAGCACGCACGGGCGGCAGTCCGGCCGCAATATCCGCCAGTACGAACAGAGGCGCATGCATGGCGCGTATCGCCCAGAAATAGGCAACAAACGAGGGTTCCGTGCAACGCTCGCGGTACTGCCGCGTGATGTATTCCCATGAAGCTTCGCTATAGAGAAAATCCTCGTGGCTGATGCCGCCGGCGGAACCCAGTCGAGAAAATGCTTTTGTCATTTTCTCGACTGGCATTGTCGACGACTGGCGCATGTGCGCATGCAGTTCGTCCATTTCCGAGAAAGCCTTGCGGTCGCCTTTGCGCGCACTCGGTTTAAGCGGCTTATCCTGGCGCAACAAGTAATGCGTTTCAACGTGCGTTACGTTGGGCGGGAATTGGTACTGTGCGGGACCGTACATTTTCCTTTCGCCGCCGATAAAAATAACGGCAAATTTTATTTCCGGCAAACCGGTGATGATCTGGTGTACCCATGAGGATACGCCACCCCGAACATACGGATAGGTGCCTTCCAGTAACAGGGCAATATCGGCCACCGGACCTGCCACTGCTCCCGCCGACGTCCCGGCTGTCTTGGCTCGAACGATGTCATTCATTTGTTCCACCATGCCCTTACCAAGGCCAGTTCGTGCCCTCTCTCGCCGGGTCGCGTCAGTGCCGATAAATAAACCTTCACTTCCGGAAATCTTCGCTCATTGAAGGCTATTTCGGCAAGCCACGGCAGGATTTTCTGCTCATCCGTTCCGCCGGCTCGTGCGTTGGCGAACGCTTTCCCAGCGAGCGCGAGATCGCCCGATTCCAGCAAAATCCGCCCGTACAAAACCCAGCTATCCGCATCGGACATAACGGATGCGCCAGGTTTATTCGCAATATCCGGCACAGTTGCCGCACCAGGCGATGATGCATCGCCTGGTGCGGCAACTGCAACTTCCATATGCTGCCGTGCGGTTTGCAGCCAATGCTGTTTCACGGCCCCTTGTACCAGACGGTGATATACCAGTTCCCAACATAAAGCAGCAATCGTTTTATGGCAGGCATTGCGCATGCGCACCGGAACGTCCGGCAGTGCTTCAGTCAGGGCTGAAATATGGTCGGTCAGTTTTTTTTCGCTGCTGTCTCTCATGGCGTAAGCCAGCAATC
>JBDSOQ010000049.1:0-9443 GCA_039914755.1 Nitrosospira sp.
ACGATAACCATGTCAGATTATGCTCATCCAGCCAGCTTTCCAGCCGCGTTATCTTGCCTTCCCTGAAACAGGGCAGGCCCGAAACCCGGCCCGTGTATTGACCATCCCGCTGTTCCGCGTCGGTAGCGATCAGATTGCTTATTCCCAGTTCCCGCGCGATCGGTGCGGTCACAAATCGATTGGTGGCGGTGATGATGATGCATAGATCCCTGCCGAGCATATGCTTGTTAATCAATTCGCGCGCGTCCGGCGTTATCAATGGCAGAATTCTTTCCTTCATGAATTCGCTGTGCCAGGCATCAAGCTGGCTTCGGGGATGACGCGACAACGGCTTCAACTGAAAATCCAGAAACTCATGTATATCCAGCGTTCCGGATTTATATTGCTCGTAGAATTCGACATTCTGGGCTTCGTACACTTCACGGTCGAGCACGCGCTGCTCGATCAGGAATTGCGCCCACTGGAAATCGCTATCACCGGCCAGAAGCGTATTGTCGAGGTCAAACAGCGCCAGATTCATGATGCTGCCCGCAATAATTCACGCACCAGCGGAACGGTGACTTTTCGCTGACTGGCCAGCGAATAGGTGTCCAACGCGTCAAGCGTAGCCATCAAAGACGGCAAGTCGCGGCGTTGGTGCCGGAGCAGGTAGTCGCATACCTCCTGTGACAGATCAAGCCCGCGGCGGGTTGCATGACTTTTCATGGCTTTTATTTTTTCCTCGTCGGTCAATTCATGAACTTGATACACTAAACCCCATCCCAGGCGCGTAACAAGGTCTTCGCGCAATTTCAATTGCGCCGGCGCGACCGTGCCACTCACCAGAAGTAATGCGTGAGCCTCGTCGCGAATATGATTATAGAGATTAAACAAGCCGATTTGCGCCTTGGCGTTGAGCCGGTCCACGTCGTCCACGGTTACGCAATCGGCTTCGCTGCCTGCGGCGAAACTGGTGTTTGCGTCACACGCGAAATATGCTGTGTTCACTTTATTGCGCATATGTATCCCGGCTATCGCCTGCAGCAAATGACTTTTACCGCACCCGGCGCCACCCCACAAATAAATAAAACGCTCACGCTCCGATCCAGCAAGAATATTATCCAGGGTCTGCAATAGCTCGGCATTACGCCCCGGCACGAAATTAACCAGCGTGGGCGGCGGCGATGGGACGATGTCCAGCAGCAGTTGCTTCATTTACGAGGTATGAGGTTGTTGCTCATGAGTTGTCGGTCATGTATTGACGATGGCTGACCATGGCATGTCGAAGTCATACACGAAGCAGCGACTCTCGTGGCCATTTACGGTAAAATTGCCATTTTTGAAAATGGCACTCTATCTGCAATAAGGCGAGAACTCAACTTGACTTCATCCAAACCCGAGCATCCGAACCCTGACTCCATTCATTTGTCCTACCGCGACGCGGGCGTGGACATCAACGCGGGTGACCGCCTGGTGGAGAACATCAAGCCCTACGCCAAGTGTACCATGCGTCCGGAAGTACTCGCCGGCATAGGCGGCTTCGGAGCATTGTTCGAGATTTCGAAAAAATATCGTAATCCGGTGCTGGTGGCGGGCACCGATGGCGTGGGCACCAAATTGAAGCTTGCATTCCAGTCCGGCCGGCACGACAGTATCGGTATCGACCTGGTGGCAATGAGCGTCAACGATATTCTGGTGCAAGGCGCGGAACCGCTGTTCTTCCTGGACTATTTCGCGTGCGGCAAATTGGACGTGGAAACGGCCACCCGCGTTGTGAAAGGCATTGCAAAGGGTTGCGAACAGGCGGGATGCGCCTTGATTGGCGGCGAGACTGCCGAAATGCCGGGCATGTACCCGGAGGGGGAATACGATCTTGCCGGCTTTGCGGTAGGCGCCGTCGAGAAAGACCGGATTATCACCGGCTTGACCATTCGGGAAGGCGACGCGGTATTGGGACTTGCTTCCAGCGGCGCACATTCCAACGGCTACTCGCTGATCCGCAAGATCATCGAAAAAAATAATACGGATTTGTCAGCGGATTTCCACGGTGAAGCGTTAATTGATGTCATCATGGCGCCGACGCGCATTTATGTGAAACCGTTGCTCGAACTGATGAAGCATCTGCCGGTCAAAGGCATGGCACATATTACGGGCGGCGGTTTGACGGAAAATATCCCGCGCGTCCTGCCGGAAGGCGTCACGGCGATATTGAAACGCGATGCGTGGGATATGCCGCCGCTTTTTCACTGGCTTCGGCAGCAAGGCAATGTGAACGAACAGGAAATGCAGCGTGTATTCAACTGCGGCATTGGCATGGTGCTGGTAGTGGCGCCGGAACTTGCCGATACTGCAATGCAGCTTTTGCGGTCTGCTGGCGAGACCGTGTGGCATATAGGCATGATTCGGCAGCGCCATGCGGATGAAGCGCAAACAATCTTCGAGTAATCGGCAGTGCATGTAAAGAATAAGCCGAGTCCCGCTACAGAAATAATGAAATCTCTCGTGATCCTTATCTCCGGTCGCGGCAGCAACATGCAAGCGCTGATCGAAGCAAAGCTCCCCGTCAGGATCGCTGCAGTCATCAGCAACAAGCCTAATGCACCGGGACTTGAAATTGCAAAAATGCATGGTTGTGAAACCAGAGTGCTGGATCAACGGTCTTATTCCGGACGCCGGGCGTTTGACGCCGCGCTGGCCGATGCAATCGATGCTTATGAGCCCGACCTGATAGTGCTCGCGGGCTTCATGCGGATTCTGGGAGATGATTTTGTCGACCGTTATCGGGGGAAGCTAATGAACGTTCATCCCTCATTGCTGCCCGCTTTTCCAGGCCTCCATAGTCACAGGCAGGCGTTGCAGGAAGGTGTAAAGATACATGGCTGTACGGTACATTTCGTTACCTCCCAGATGGATCGCGGCCCAATAATCGTCCAGGCCGCAGTCCAGATATTACCGGACGATACAGAGGAAACTCTCGCGGCACGGGTACTGCAACAGGAACACCGCATTTACCCCGCAGCCGTGCGGTGGTTCATGGAAGACCGGCTGAAACTCTCTGATAATCATGTTGAAGTGAGCAACGCCGGAATCGACAACTCAGTTTTATACTCACCGGAATTATACAAATGAAATATTTATCCATTGCGTTGCTGTGGGGCTTAAGTTTTTCGGTTTTCTCCGCTGGTGCCGCTGATGTCCCCGCCCGGGTCGATATCAGCTATTCGATAACATCCGGCGCACTCGAAGGCGAAGTGAACGATACTTTGAAAATCAGACAGGAAAGTGGTAAACGTAGCTATGAGATCAATAGCGAATCCCGTGCCATAGGACTGTTGGCGCTGACACAACCCGAAAGCGTGGTGCGTGATAGCCAGGGGACCATTACCGCGCAAGGGGCGTTGCGTCCCGGACGTTTTTCGGATCAGCACGGCAAAAAGCTACCCAAAGTAGCTATTTTCGACTGGGACAAGAAGCTGTTGACGCTTCAACATAAGCGCGGAGAGGAGCAAAAGGCCTTGCCTGCCGACGTTCAGGACAAGCTGAGCCTGCCCTACAGCTTCATGTTCTCACCTGCCTCCGCTGTCTCAGGCAAGGTGATCGACCTCCATGAAACCGATGGCAAGCACCTCGAATTGGCCCACTATACAGTTGGAAAAGAAACGCTGGACACGCCCATGGGTAAACTGGAAACCATCGTGCTGACAAAGCGGCTGGAAGGTGAAGGCCAGCGCGACAAGAAAATCTGGCTTGCCGTTGACCACCACATGTTGCCGGTGCGCATCGTTGCGGCTGAGAAAATGGGCATTGTTACGGATCAGATGGTTACCAACATAAGCTACCCGGACAAAATGGCCGGCAGTTTTAAACAGGGACGCCTGCGCTGATTGAAAAACGGCAGGTAATCGATATCAGCTGATATGGTCCTGCCGGCTTGTTGTTTTTACGAGCGCGCCCATGCGGGCTGCGCATCCCTCACCCCTGCTTCCCCAATAATCCCAATAATCGACAATAGATGCGTCTCACTCCTGCTCATCTGGACATGGCTACCGCTGCATTGCGTGCCGTGCTTCCGCTGGAACATCCTGCAGATTCGATACTGCGGCATTTCTTCCGGGAAAACCCGACACTTGGAGTAAACGATCGCGCATTTGTCGCGGAAACCGTATTCGGCATTTTGCGCCACCGGTTTTTTATCGAGCGCGCGGTCGGCATCGCCACTCCCCGTTCGTTGCTGCTCGCTTATCTGGCCAGATTCCAGGGTTTGAATATGCGCGAGCTGATATCGCTCGTTAGCGAAACGGAAGCGAAGTCGCTCACGGGAATCAAATCGGTATCGCTGGAAGCGCAGCCACTTGACGTCCAGGCTGAGTTCCCGGTCTGGTTGATGGAAAAGCTGCGCAATTTCATGAGCGATAGCGAGATACTCGATCTGGGACGGTCGCTGCAACAAGCGGCGCCGCTCGATCTACGTGTCAATACGCTGCTGGCGAATCGCGACGAAGTTCTTGCAGTACTGGACAAAGACGGAATTGAAGGCAGCGCGACCCCTTATTCGCCCATCGGTATCCGCCTTGCGGGAAAGCCCGCTATCAATCGCCACGAACTATTCGTCACCGGCAAGGTGGAGATCCAGGACGAAGGCAGCCAGTTACTGGGCTATCTGCTCGGACCGAAGCACCGCGACATGGTGGTCGATTTCTGTGCGGGTGCTGGAGGCAAATCGCTGATGCTGGGCGCCCTGATGCGTTCGCAAGGGCGCATCTATGCGCTGGATAATTCCGAAAAGCGGCTGAACAACCTTAAACCGCGCCTCAAGCGTTCCGGCTTGTCCAATCTGTATCCCCAGCTTCTCACCAATGAGAATGATATCAAGGTGAAACGCCTGACGGGAAAGATCGACCGCGTACTGGTGGATGCCCCATGCAGCGGCCTTGGGACGCTGCGTCGCAATCCGGATTTGAAGTGGCGACAATCGCCGCAAAGCATAGAAGAACTCAAGCGCAAGCAGACAGCCATTCTGGCGTCCGCCGCCAATCTGCTCAAGCCCGGCGGCAGGCTGGTCTATGCTACCTGCAGTTTCCTGCCGGAGGAGAATCAGGAAATCGTCGATCGCTTTTTAAACAGCCACCCCCGCTTCATACGGTTGAATTGCGCCGAACTATTGATACAGCAAAAAATCCCCCTCGACACCGGCGCATTCCTGCAACTGTCACCCGGCCTGCACAGTACGGATGGTTTTTTTGCCGCTGCGCTGGAATTGGCGAAGAGTGAAGCATGATATCGCTACGCCGCTGCGCCACTCTTTCCGTCGCCGGCTATCTGGCTATTCTATTTGCGGCACCTCATGCAGCAGGGTTCGAACCCACTTCCGGTCATGACCATAAACCTCCGCTTGTTCTTCCCGCCTCTGGCACGGTACAAGCGGCGTTTACGCCAGGAGATGATGTCGGCAAGCTTATTGCCGACGCTATCGATAGTGCACACCGTCAGGTGCTGGTGCAGACATTCAGTTTTACCCACCGCAAAATCGCCGACGCATTAATTGCAGCGAAGCGTCGCGGAGTGGACGTCAAGGTAATTGCCGATAAGGACCAAACCCATCGTATCCCCACCAGCCTGATTTCAAAGATCGCGGCTGAGGGCGTGCCGGTTTTCACGGACGCCGATCACACCAGCGCACATAACAAAGTCATGGTGATCGACGCGGATAGTCCTGACGCAACCCTGATTACCGGCAGCTTCAATTTTACCCACGCTGCGCAATACAGGAATGCGGAGAATGTGCTGGTGATACGCGGCAACGCGGCTCTCGCTGACCTTTATCTCCAGAACTGGCATCGTCACTACAAGCACTCTCAGCCTTACCGGTAGGACCCGCTACCGCCCTGCCTCATGCAATCCAATAATGGGCTCCAGAATTTGTTACTCGATCTGATCACCGGCGCACAGGAAGTGAGCGTCCTCTGGCAGATTGTCGTGCTGGCTGCAAGTCTGGGGCTATCGTGGTGGTTACGGCGGCAAGCGATGATCCGTATCGCCCCACAAGCAAGCGGCCGCACACTGAATATCAGCGTGCGCAGCATGGGCCGCCTCCTGTTCCCGCTTTTCGCGCTTGTCCTGGTCTTTTTCGGCAGGTGGGCGTTGAGTCATTGGTATTCGACTCATCTACTCAACATTGTCGTCCCGTTGTTATTTGCGCTCGCGCTGATTCGCGCAGCCGTCTATATGCTGCGCAGGGTCTTTTCAGGCCAGGAATGGCTCCACCCATGGGAGCGATTTATCGGCTGGACGGTGTGGATTGGACTGGCGCTGTATGTAACGGGTCTTCTGCCGGAGATTCTGATATTTCTCGATGATATTTCGTTCCACATCGGCAAACAGCGCCTTTCGGTATTGCTGATCGTACAAGGCATCCTCGCATTCACAGTGAGCATGCTGGTAGCGTTCTGGCTCGCCAGTTCGCTTGAAGTACGCATCATGGATGCCAAAGCGCTGGATATCAATCAGCGCGTGATTCTGTCGAAAATCAGCCGCACGGTACTGATACTTGTGGGCGTGCTGATCGCACTGCCATTGGTCGGCGTAGATATCACCGTTTTGTCCGTGTTCGGGGGCGCGCTTGGCGTCGGGCTCGGATTGGGTTTACAGAAAATCGCCAGCAATTACATAAGCGGTTTCATCATTCTTCTGGATCATTCACTGCATATTGGCGATATCGTTACAGTGGACGGCCGCAAGGGTGAAGTCACCTCACTCACGACCCGGTATGTGGTGCTCAAGAGCGACGATGGAACCGAAGCCCTTATTCCCAACGATACTTTCATTACTTCAACGGTTATCAGTCAGAATTTTTCGGACCACCGATTACGGCTGATCCTGCCATTCCAGATCAGTTACACCAGCTCCGTTGAGGTCGCGATGGACATCATGCTGGACGCCGCTAAAAAGCGGCAACAGATATTGGACAATCCGGAGCCGGCTGTATTTTTGAAGGACTTCGCCGCTGGCGGGATCAATCTGGAGCTGTTCGTGTGGGTAGAGGATCCCGAGGGTGGGGCGCTTCGGCTACGGTCCGGCCTCAATATTGAAATCTGGTCTGAATTTCAGAAACACGGCATCGAGATTCCGCTCCCGCCACAGCAGCCTCTTCTCCTGAAAGAGCAATGAGGATGAACGTAGAGTGTCCTTTGGTAACAGCCAACTCAAGAGCATGTATGCCGCTCGGTTATAAATATAGTATTTGACAACCTGAAAGACCTTCCGTAAATTCAACACGTTTTAGCGGAAAAGTCTTTATTTTTCCTAGAACGTTTTCCTGTCGTTTTAGCTAGAAATTCGATGCTTCTATTTGGGTTTGAATGATAGTCAACTTCTTTATGGAGAGAGTATTATGGGACGATATAGTCGGATTGCAGTAGCAGCTTCTCTATTTTTACTTCCTGTTTCTGTTTTTGCGGCTGGTTATGGCGCAGCAGGTTGTGGACTAGGGTCAGAGCTCTTGGGACCAAAACCAGGCGCATCGCAGGTTTTTGCTGCAACAACCAATGGAACATCAGGAAGCCAGACTTTTGGAATTACGTCCGGAACTTCAAATTGTGGTGATCATGGCCTGGTAAACTTGAGCAAGGAGCGTGAAGTATTTGCACAGGAGAATTACACCAGCTTGGTCAAAGAAATGGCGCAAGGTAAAGGTGAAAATCTGTCCACCCTAGCCAGCTTGTATCAATGTCCCGCAGCAAGTCATCAAGAATTTGGCACGATGGTTCAGGAGAAATTCGACAATTTAGTAGCGAGTGATCAAACAAACTCAGCAGAGTTGCTGAGCCAGCTTGAAAATCAATTAACTCGCCATCCCACACTTGCAAAATCGTGTGATATCAAGCTATCCGCATTGAATTAAAAAAATCAGAAACGGATACAGGTGAAAACCTGTATCCGTTTCTATATTGTTATCACTCCAATGATTCCTTCGTGCAACCTATTTGTCTTGTAGTCGGGATATTTTTCTGGTTTTGCTTTCTTCCTGTAACGGCTCATTCCGAACACATAGTCACTGCTGATTATCTGGCTGAATTACAACAGCAAGCCAAACATAAAAAGCTTGCCGATGAACGTGTCTGGCACCTGCTTTTAAAGTATGACAAGAAACTTTTTCGCGGCATTATCAGTGAAGCCGATGGAATGGAGTTTTTCAACTCTCCACAAGGGAAAGCTGACCCGGAATCAGAGTTATTAGCAACCCTCTCAAGCTTCTTTGTTCCACTAGCCGAGATTACGAAAGGCAAGGAGCATCCGCAGTGTAATTTTCCCGCCCGCTTCAAATGGTTGAATCAGCAATTGACATTCGACCCCAATCGCCTGGAAATACAAGCATGCGATCGACTTGACCGCTGGATGAAGGCTTTAGATCCAGTCGGGGCGACATTAGTGTTCGCGTCTTATTTCATGGACAATCCAGCCTCCATGTTTGGACATACCCTGCTACGCATTGATAGCCGGAGAACGGGCAGCGGTAATAATCTGATGAACTATGGCGCAAACTATGCCGCGGTTCCCGATACGGACAATGCGTTTCTATACGCGTTCAAAGGTTTGATAGGTGCGTTCCCAGGCCGCTTCGCGATTTTTCCTTATTACACGAAGGTGCAGGAATACAATAATCTGGAAAGCCGGGATCTTTGGGAGTATGAGCTCCAATTTACCGAAGATCAGTTGAACACGATGCTTCTGCACCTATGGGAATTAGGGGGGACATATTTTGATTATTTTTATTTCCAGGAGAACTGCTCATACCATGTGCTTTCCCTGCTGGAGGTTGCCAATCCTGATCTTCGATTAAAAGATCCGTTTTCTTTCAGTGTGATTCCGACCGACACGGTAAAAATCCTGATGGCGCAGGATGAACTGGTAAAACAGGTGGTATATCGACCCTCAGTGCTCAGTCAGATGAATCATAAGAGACTCAAGATGGTCGACGATGAGAAGCAGATGTTACAACGTATGGTCAAAGGAGAGGTATCACCGGAAAGTACTGCCTTCAAAGGGCTTTCCGCTCCATCGCAAGCACTTGTACTAAACGCTTATATGGACTACTTGCAGTATCAAAGCATGCAAGAAAAGAGTACCGGAGAAATAAAAATTCCGCGTTCCGTTTTGCTGGCGAGAAGCCGCCTGCCGGCCACCGACGATGGGCCTATAGATACCATCACACGCTTATCGAGCCGCCCGGACCAGGGTCACGGTACGGATCGCTTTCGATTAGGGATCGGGCACAATGCGCGAGAACCTTTCCTGGAATTCGCTTATCGTCCGGCTTATCACGATTTGATGGCCAGGGATGTGGGATACGATAAAAACTCGGAAATCATTTTCATGGACTTCAAGCTTCGGTATTACCTGGAGTCCGACCGGGTGAGACTGGATCAGGCAAAAATTCTCTCCATTACGGCGCTCAATCCCTACGA
>JBDSOQ010000092.1:0-20772 GCA_039914755.1 Nitrosospira sp.
TGATGTTGGCGGTAAGTTTGCGCAAGGCCTGGGACATCAATCTCGCTTGCAGGCCCATCTGCGGTTCGCCCATTTCCCCCTCTATCTCCGCTCGCGGCGTCAAGGCGGCGACCGAGTCCACCACCACTACATCAACTGAGCCCGAGCGGACCAGCATATCGGCGATTTCCAGCGCCTGTTCGCCATTGTCGGGCTGGGAAATCAATAATTCCTGTACGTTGACACCGATTTTTTGCGCATACTGGGGATCGAGCGCGTGCTCCGCATCGATGAATGCAGCAGTACCCCCCATTTTTTGCATTTGCGCGATGACTTGCAGGGTGAGGGTGGTTTTGCCGGAGGATTCGGGGCCGTAGATTTCGATTACCCGGCCGCGAGGCAGCCCGCCCACACCCAGCGCGATATCGAGACCAAGCGAACCCGTGGAAATTACCTGGATGTCTCTGGCAACCTCGTTGGCGCCCAGGCGCATGATCGAACCCTTGCCAAACTGTTTCTCGATCTGGGAGAGAGCCGCCGCCAGTGCCTTGCTTCTGTTTTCATCCATGAGGTTTTTCCTTTGTAGGGTAGGATGAATTATCGCATAGGTGACCCCTGCCGGGAAGCGGAAGGGCATGACGATGTGTTCACGGCGCCTTGCTTTATGGCCGAGCGACAAGGCTTGCGATCCGGCAGCAGCTTGCGTCTACCTGAACCGGGAGAAATGATCCGAGCTTGATGTGATTAAGCCACCTTGGGCGGGATACTGTGTAACAGGTCTATTACGCCTTGCAATGCGCCTGCCACCGATTGGCGTCTTATCTCCTCGCGGTTGCCGCTGAAATATCGAGTTTCGGTGAGCGCCATCCCTTCTTTCATTATCCAGGCAAAACATACCGTTCCTACCGGTTTTTCCGTTGTTCCGCCCTTGGGACCGGCAATGCCGGTAATAGACACCGCGACCTGGGCGTGGCTCCGCGCAATCGCGCCCGCCGCCATTTCGGATGCGGTCTGCTCCGAAACCGCGCCATATTGCTTGAGAGTAGCGTCGCTCACACCCAGCATTTCATGTTTTGAGCTGTCAGCATAGGTGATAAAGCCGCGTTCATACCAGGCTGAGCTTCCGGCTATCGATGTGATGACCTGGCCCAGCCATCCTCCGGTACACGACTCGGCTGTCGCCAGCAGCAACTCCTCCTGGGCCAGCGCTATCCCTGCTTGTCTGGCGAGATCCTGAAGTATCATGTCATCCATGTCATCAACCCCTTCCGAATTTACTCCTTACAATGATCCGTATCAGGCGCCTATATGACAAACGCTTTCCATGCGGCCAGGCAAAGCAGCGTCAGGAACGCGGCCAGTAAGTCATCAAACATCACGCCGAAGCCGCCGCGCAATGTTCTATCGTAATATCGGATCGGCGGCGGCTTGATTATATCGAACAAACGGAAAAGCAGAAATGCGGATGCCTGCCATCGCAGGTCATGGGGTGTAAAAAGCAGTATCAGCAGAAAAGCGGTTATCTCGTCCCAGACCATGCCTCCATGATCGTGATTGCCGAGTGCCTTTCCGGTAACGCTGCACGCCCAGATGCCAATGATAAATAAGGCAACAATCAGCAGGAGAAATTCAACTGGATCGAGGAAGAGCGCCAAAATCCAGAACAAGGGGAATGCGACCAGCGTTCCTACCGTGCCGGGCGCAAACGGGCTCAAGCCGGCGCCGCCGCCAAATGCGATGAAATGCGCAGTATGGCTCCGCACAAAATCCTTATTGGGACGCGGCCGGGCAGGTTCGGATTGCGCTGAAAGCTCAGGGCCATCAGATTTCGGGGTTGGCTCGATCTTCGGCTCAGGCGCTGGCCGACCATCGATCTGTCCATCTATCCGCTTATCATCGCCGTTGTCAGAGTGACTGCTCGACATGGAAGTGGTCATACCCTTTTGCCTGGAGCTTGACTGCCCCGTTTGCTGCATCCAGCACAACCAGACCCGCGCCTTCGCCGATCCTGCCGATGCGGGTGAGTTGAATTCCCTCTTCGCGGGAGAGCATTTCGATTTTTGCGCGCGCAGTTCGGGGGGCGGTAAAGCAGAGTTCGTAATCTTCGCCGCCAGCCAGCAAACACTTCATGGCCAACGGCTGGGGAAGACGTTTTTTTATTGACGCCGAGCAATTTATCTCATCCATGTGGATGGCGGCCGCGACGTTTGAATTTTGCAGAATATGCTCCAGGTCGGCCAACAGTCCATCGGAAATATCGATGGCGCTATGGGCGAGGCCGATCAATCGCTGCCCCAGGGCGACCCTGGGCGTGGGGCTGTGCAGTGCGGAAAGACACCCGTTGAGTTCGCCGGCTTCAAGCACGATGCGTTGCTGCTGGTGAGCGAGCCCCAGCGCGGCATCGCCCAAATGGCCCGATACCCAGATATCGTCGTCCGGCCTGGCACCGCTGCGACGCAATGCTTTTCCTTTGGCCACTTCACCCATGATGGTAACGCAGATATTGAGCGGTCCCTTTGTGGTATCGCCACCGATAAGCTCTACCTGATGCGTGTGGGCAAGCCCGAAAAATCCACTTGAGAATGCTTGCAGCCATTCCTCATCCCCCGCCGTTTTTTCAGGAAGTGCCAGCGAAAGGGTAGCCCAGCGCGGCGTTGCCCCCATCGCTGCCATGTCTGAGAGGTTCACCGCCAACGATTTGTGGCCCAGCTTGCATGGATCGGCATCCGCGAAAAAATGCTGACCAGATACCAGCATATCGGTGGAAACCGCCAGCTCCATATCTGTTGCCGGCTTGATCAGTGCCGCGTCGTCGCCTATCCCTAGCACCGCGCTGGGTGCCGGACGGGAAAAGTACTGCTGGATGATTTCGAATTCGGAATGCACTTTCAAGGAGATCAGGCCCTTGCATTGACCTCGGCCGCACGGAGTTTGGCTGCCAATTTATCCAATACGCCGTTCACATATCTATGCCCATCGGTGCCGCCGTAGCTTTTGGCGAGCTCCACCGCTTCATTGATGACTGCTCGATAAGGTATTTCGGGATGGCTTTCCAGCTCGTGGGTGCCGAGGAGCAGTATGGCAATCTCCACTGGACTGAGTTCCTTGAAAGGCCGGTCGAGATAAGGCTGAATTTGCTTCTCCAGGCCCGCGGCATTCGCCAGAACGCCTTGCAGCAAACCTGAAAAATATTTCTCATCGGTCCTTGGAAATTCTTTGGTCTCGCGCAGTTGCGTTTCGATGGCCTCAAGGGTTCCACCCGCCACGCACCATTGATAAAGCCCTTGCAAAGCCAATTCACGGGCTAGCCGGCGCCGGGTTTTCCGGCCCGGCCTGGTTGTGGCTGCCGCCGAATCTCCTGCGTGTTCTGACGACGGGGTTGTCCGTTTGGCGACCACTTTTGTTTGTGTCATTGGATAATGCTTATTGAGTCACTTCGTCGAGATCTCGCATCAGATTGGCCATCTCTATCGCGACCAGCGCTGCTTCGGTTCCTTTATGGCTCATGCGCGCCAATGCCTGGTCATCGGTATCGGTAGTGAGGATGCCGTTTGCGATGGGGATGCCGGTGTCCAACTGCACCGCGGCCACGCCGCTGGTGGATTGATTGGATACGACCTCGAAATGATACGTGTCGCCGCGTATCACCGCGCCCAAGGCTATCAGTGCATCAAACTGATCGGTCAAAGCCATCTTTTGCAGCGCCATGGGAATTTCCAGCGCGCCGGGAACGGTCACCAGCAGCATGCCCGATTCCTCCACGCCCCGCTTCACCAGCTCCGCAGTGCAAGCACCGAGCAATCCCTCGCTCACATCGATGTTAAAACGACTCATAACGATGCCGATACGTAACTCTCCGCCGGTAAGATCGGGCTCAAGTTCAAGAATGTTTTCGTAACGTGCCATGTTTTACTCCTTTAAACAAATCCGACGGCCACAGATAAACGTGCCAACCGGTCATTAAACAATCGGCCACCAGGAGCATTCATCTGAATTTTCCCAGCTGCTCCGGATATCCTTTAACAATATTTCCCGACCCGTGCTGATGTATTGTTCTAACTCGATTTTAGCGGTTTAGTGGCCGGCTTTTTTCCTCCGGCTCCAGATATCCGGTGACTTCCAGTCCAAAGCCCGCCATGCTCGGCATTTTTCGCGGGACGGCCAGCAACCGCATCTTGCCCACGCCGAGATCCTTGAGTATCTGTGCGCCAATACCATAATCGCGCAAGTCTGTCCTGGCAGCAACGCGATGTGTGGATTTTGCCGGCGTCACACGTTCCATCAGCTCAGCCGCGCTTTCCCTGCAATGCAGCAGTACGATCACGCCGCTACTCGCACCCGCGATTACCTGAAGCGTATCGTTTACATTCCACGAATGCGTCTCGTCACTGATATCGAGCAGATCCATGACGGAAAGCGGCTCATGCACTCGCACCAGCGTTTCAGTAACGGGATCGATCGTGCCTTTCACTAAAGCCAGATGGGTGGCGTTAACTGTTTTATCGAGATAGGCGACGAGGCGGAATTCGCCGTGAACTGTCTGGATGGGACGCTCGGCCACGCGCTTGACAAGACTTTCAGTACGGCTGCGATAATGAATGAGATCTGCAATCGCGCCAATTTTGAGCTGATGCCTTGCGGCAAATTCGACCAGATCCGGCAGACGCGCCATACTGCCGTCGTCCTTCAGGATTTCGCAGATTACGGAGGCGGAACTCAACCCCGCCAAACTTGCCAGGTCACAGCCGGCCTCGGTGTGGCCGGCACGCACGAGCACGCCCCCGGTTTGCGCCATCAACGGAAAAATGTGCCCTGGCTGGACAATATCATCGGGCTTCGCATCCTGATTTACCGCCACCTGCACGGTACGTGCGCGATCGCCCGCTGAAATACCGGTGGTAACGCCGCTGGCCGCCTCGATGGAAACCGTGAAATTCGTGCCTAGGGGTGAACGGTTTGCAACCACCATCAGCGGTAGATTCAGTTTGCGGCAGCGCTCCTCGGTCAGCGTCAGGCAGATCAGGCCCCGCCCATGCGTCGCCATGAAATTGATCGCTGCCGGGGTGACGAAATCGGCGGCCAGGATCAGGTCTCCTTCATTTTCCCGGTTTTCCTCATCCACGAGGATTACCATCTTGCCGGCCTTGATGTCGGCAATTATTTCCTGAATCGAACTGATTATCATGTCAAATTTCAGTCATTCTCATGCAATTCCCATCAATCGCTCTACATATCGCGCCAACATATCCACTTCCAGGTTCACTTTCGCGCCCGTCTTCAGATTCTTCAATGTCGTAACGGCCAGGGTGTGAGGGATGAGATTGATCTCCAGCTCGTTTCCCGCTATCCGGTTCACCGTCAGGCTGACGCCGTTCACCGAGATTGAACCCTTTCTGGCAATATACTTTAATAATGCATCCGGCGCCTTGATCACCAGGGTATAACTTTCGCCTGCGGGCTCCAGCTTGATGACTTCGCCGCTTGCGTCCACATGGCCGCTCACCAGATGGCCGTCGAGCCTGTCGGACAACAGCAGCGCCCTTTCGAGGTTGACTTGCCCGCCAGGCTTATCCAGGCCTTCTGTACAGTCTAATGTCTCGCGCGAGACATCGACAGAAAACATGTCGTTCGCTACACCGGTAACGGTAAGGCATACACCATTTACTGCAATGCTATCCCCCGTTTCCACATCTTCCAGGTTCAGCATGCCCGGCATGATACTCAAGCTTATGCCTCCCTCCAGGGAACGGACTTGCTTTATCTCGCCGACAGCTTCGATAATTCCGGTGAACATCAAGCGCTCTCCGCTCTTGAATACGATAATCTCATTGCCTGCGGCTGCTCATATATGAGGTGTGCGGCAATTTGCCGCATGGTCGTGGGTGGCAATATACGCTAATGTTCGGGTATCCCTGAACAAATCATCCCAAATCGTCCCTGAGGCGCCTGTCTGACAACCTAACTGATAAAATAAGCATGAACAGACACACGGCTATGCTCGTAGCCGTAGCCTGACCTGCGGTGCAAAACCGGGAGTTTCCCCTGTTGTTCCTGAAGCTACATCATACACAAAGACACCGCACACAGACCAGTAACGGAAATGTTCAGTGATCTCAGCCAGTCGCCCTTAAGCAAGAATTTGCAACGCTTGTTCCTGCTCAGGAATATCGTGATTGCCGCACAGTGCATGACTTTTGCCCTGGCGCACTGGGCGCTCAACATGCAGTTGCCCTGGGCGGAAATGGTGGCGGTAACGGTGATGCTGGCTGT
Source organism: Nitrosospira sp. (assembly GCA_039914755.1). GTDB lineage: Bacteria > Pseudomonadota > Gammaproteobacteria > Burkholderiales > Nitrosomonadaceae > Nitrosospira. The sequence continues at coordinate 6,250 of JBDSOQ010000092.1, forward strand.
GTTGAATCTCGCGACATGGATACGCCTGCGCCGCAAATGGCCGGTCTCGAGCATCGAGTTCTTCGCTCAGCTGCTGGTTGACGTTTTTGCATTGAGCGCACTGCTGTATTTCAGCGGCGGGTCGACAAACCCGTTTATATCGCTGTATCTCCTGCCGCTGACGATAGCCGCCGCCGCGCTGCCCTGGGCCTACACGTGGGTGATGGCTGCCGTTACAATAAGCTGCTATACGCTGATGCTATTTTATTACCTGCCGCTGCCGCATGATCATGAGGAACACAACAGCGAGTTTAACCTGCATGTGTCGGGCATGTGGTTGGCCTTCGTGTTAAGTACCATGTTGATCGCCTGGTTTGTTGTCAAGATGGGCATATCCATTCGCGAGCGCGACAAGGATCTGGCACTGGCACGCGAACAGGCTTTGCGTAACGAACAGATCATTGCATTGGGCACGCTGGCTGCCGGCGCCGCGCATGAGCTCGGTACGCCGCTGGCGACGATGGCGGTTGTCACCGGAGAACTCCAGGACGAATATAAAGAGAATCGCGAATTTCAAGACAATATCAGGATACTGCGCGATCAGATCACCCAGTGTAAACATACGCTGACACAATTACTGGCCGATGCCGGGCAGGCGCGGGCCGAGGAGGGCAGCGGCCAGGCTGTCGATTCTTTTTTGCGGCAGGTGCTGGATAAATGGCAATTGATGCGGCCTTCCGTCCAATTTACTTATCATGACAGCGGCGTACAACCTGCTCCACAGATACTCAATACGCAATTGCTGAGCCAGTCGATTTTAAATCTGTTGAACAATGCGGCGGATGCGTCCCTGAAACATATCGAGATCGAAGTCAGCTGGAATTATCAGGAACTGCATCTTCAAATTCTCGATTATGGAGACGGATTAACCGGAGAAGCCGTACAGCGTGCGGGTCAGCCATTCTTTACGAGCAAAGCCTCCGGACAGGGTTTCGGGATAGGTTTATTTCTGGCAAACGCGAATATCGAGCGGTTTGGCGGCAAGGTACGCCTGACCAATCGGGTAGGCGGCGCCTGTACTCAAGTTACATTACCCCTGATACGGCAATCGCTATGACGACGTTATCGACAACGGAAGTGGATGATCTCCCCGCGTTACTCATTGTCGACGACGACTCGACTTTTTGTACGGTACTTGCGAACGCAATGACTAAACGCGGGTTCAACGTTACCTGTGCACATACCGTCGAGCAGGCTCTGGAGTGCGCGGAGGCTTGTACCCCTGAGTATGCCGTTATCGATCTCAGGCTGCCCGGCACTTCAGGATTGACCCTGGTTGAAAAATTGAATGCGCTTGATCCCGGGACCCGAATTGTCATGTTGACCGGTTATGCCAGTATTGCCACTGCGGTGGAAGCAATCAAACTCGGGGCAATGCATTATCTTGCCAAACCGGTCGATGTCAATGAAATCATGATGGCGTTCGAGCGCACCGCAGGTGATGCGGATGTTCAGATCAGCGCGCATCCGTTATCCGTCGGCCGCCTTGAATGGGAGTATATTCAGCGTGTGTTGAATGAGAATAAAGGCAATGTTTCCGTAACGGCGAGAGCACTGAATATGCATCGGCGCACCTTGCAACGGAAGCTCACCAAGAACCCCGCTAAAACTTAAAATACGATCCGAACGGTTTTCAAGCGACTTATGCAAAACCGCCGGTGAGCCGTATATCTGTTCCCACCATCCGCACATCGTTTATCTTGAGCGCGCGCTTATCCGCAAGATTCGCCAGTTCGGGCAAGTTCATCATACCGCGCGCCGCATCACCTATCAGACACGGTGCGAGATAAATTACCAGCTCATCCACCAGCCCCGCGTTGATGAGAGAACCATTCAGTTTGAAACCCGCCTCGATCAGCACTTCGTTTATTTCAAAGTCGGCAAGCTGCCACATCATGCCAACAAGATCAACACCGCCATCTTCTCCCGGCAATACGATGACACGAGCCCCCACCTCGCGCAAGGCCATGATTTTCCCCTCGCTGGCGGTCGCGGTAAAAATCAGTTCTCCGCCGCCACGCAGCACCCCTGCATCCACCGGAATATCGAGCCGGCTGTCGACTACCACCCGCAACGGCTGCCTGGGGGTGTTTACGTGACGTACCGTGAGTTGCGGATCGTCCGCCAGGACCGTGCCGATACCGGTTAAAACCGCGCAAGAGCGGGCGCGAAGACGATGACCGTCACGTCGCGCCGCTTCACTGGTAATCCATTGGCTAGTGCCATTGTTGAGTGCGGTTTTGCCGTCGAGGCTCGCGGCAATTTTCATCCTGATCCACGGACGCTTGCGCGCCATGCGCGAGATAAAACCGATATTGAGCACCCTTGCTTCCGCTTCCATCAGCCCGGCTTGCACCTCTATCCCTGCCGCTTTCAGGGATGCGCAGCCTCTGCCTGATACCAGGGGGTTCGGATCTTCCATGGCTATTATCAGTTTCGCGATGCCTGCCTTGATCAATGCCTCGGCGCAAGGGGGAGTTCGTCCATGATGACTGCAGGGCTCCAGCGTGAGATAAGCGGTCGCGCCTTGTGCTGCACCGGTAGCGGCGGCGGCGAGCGCATTTATCTCGGCGTGATGCCCGCCTGCGCGTTCATGCCAGCCACTGCCAATGACCTGGCCGTCGCGCACCAGCACACAACCCACGCGGGGATTAGGGCTTGTGCTATAGAGTCCTTTTTCGGCAAGCCGCAAAGCCTGGGCCATAAAGCTGTAATCGGTTGACGAAAACATAGGAGGCCCATCATTTCAATTGATCGAAATTGCGGAATAGGGTTTACGGCTTCGGTGCGATTATTGCTTTGTTCCGGGAAGATATGAAGAAATGATGGATTCGCGAAGTTACCATCAGGATTTTTTCTCTTCTCTCTTCTTTTGCGGTTTTTTCAGCTCCTTGATCGCATTGTGAAAATCATCTGCATCCTGGAAACTTCTGTAAACCGATGCAAAGCGGATATAAGCGACTTTGTCCAGCTTGTAGAGTTCCTCCATCACCATCTCGCCAATCCTGCGTGTAGGTATCTCGCGTTCGCCCAGGTTTAAAAGCTTTTGCACAATGCGATCCATCGCCCCGTCCACATCCGCGGTTGGAACCGGGCGCTTGTGTAAAGCTCGCACGAAGCTCGTCAGCAATTTTTTGCGATCGAACTCGGCGCGATTACCGTCCTGTTTTACCACTTGAGGTAAACGCAATTCCACTGTCTCGTAAGTGGTAAAGCGTTTGTCGCAGGTGAGACAACGGCGGCGACGACGTATCCTGTCGCCTTCCTCGCTGACGCGGGAATCTATCACGCTTGTGTCATCTGCGTTGCAGAACGGGCATTTCATGACACAAATTCGGAGAGGGAATAGATGCCGCTTGTCGATCGATGCCGCTCAACGGGCAGGGGTGGAGACAATGCTTGCCTGTGTGATGCAATCAACACTTTATTCCGTACACCGGGAATTTTGCACAGAGCGCTTTTGCCTGCTCCGCCACTTGCGAAATCACCGCGACATCCGTAGGCGCGTCCAGCACATCGGCAATCAGATTCGCCAATTGTTCCGCCTCAATTTCCGTAAAGCCACGCGTGGTAATCGCGGGCGAACCGATACGGATTCCGCTGGTGACAAAAGGCTTCTGCGGATCGTTGGGGATGGCATTCTTGTTGACGGTAATGTGCGCCCGTTCCAGAGATTCCGCCGCCAGTTTGCCTGTAATATACTTGGCACGAAGGTCCACCAGAAACATGTGGCAGTCGGTGCGTCCCGATACGATGCGCAGACCGCGCTCCTGCAACACCTTGGCCATTACGCGCGCGTTGTCGATTACCTTTTCCTGGTAATCCTTGAATTCTTTACTCGCGGCTTCTTTAAACGCTACCGCCTTGGCCGCAATCACGTGCATTAGCGGCCCCCCCTGGGTCTGGGGAAAAATTGCGGAATTAAGCGCTTTCTCGTGCTCCGGCTTGGCCAGGATCACGCCACCGCGCGGCCCGCGTAATGTCTTGTGCGTAGTGCTGGTGACAAAATCGGCAATCCCGACGGGATTGGGATAAAACCCCGCTGCCACCAACCCGGCATAGTGTGCCATGTCTACGAACAGGTAAGCGCCTACTTCATCGGCAATTTTGCGGAAACGTTTCCAATCTATCACAAGCGCATAAGCGGAAGCGCCCGCTACAATCATTTTGGGCTTGTGTTCGTGCGCAAGCCGCGCCACCTCATCGTAATCGAGCTCTTCGGTTTCGGGATCCAATCCGTATGAAACGGCGTTGAAAATTTTTCCGCTGAGATTGACCGACGCGCCATGAGTCAAATGGCCGCCATGGGCGAGCGACATGCCGAGCAGCGTATCCCCGGGTTTCAATGCCGTCAAATATACGGCGGCATTGGCCTGTGAACCGGAATGTGGCTGAACATTAACGTACTCCGCACCAAACAATGCTTTCAGCCGGTCTATCGCAAGCTGCTCCACAACGTCTACATATTCACAGCCGCCGTAGTAACGCTTGCCGGGGTAGCCTTCAGCATATTTATTCGTCAATACCGTGCCCTGCGCTTGCATCACCGCAGGGCTGGCATAATTTTCCGAGGCGATCAACTCGATATATTCTTCCTGGCGTTGTACTTCACATTTTATTGCTTGCCAGAGATCGGGGTCGACCTTTTCCAAGGTCAGTTTCGGGGACAGCATGTCGGTTAAGTCCTTGATATTATTTTAATAAAATATGGATAGATAATTATCTCGCCGAATTTCCCATCGTTATTACGACTATACGTCGAGATTTCTTACTCCCAATGCATTGCTTTCGATGAATGCACGTCGTGGCTCGACCACGTCACCCATCAGCGTGGTGAAAATTTCGTCGGCAGCGATGCTATCCTCGATCTGGGCACGCAGCAGTCGGCGGCTTGCGGGATCCATGGTGGTTTCCCACAACTGTGCCGGGTTCATTTCACCCAAGCCCTTGTAGCGCTGGGTGCCGATGCCCTTTTTTACCTCCTGCAGCAGCCAGTCAAGCGCTTGTTTGAAATTGCTTACCGCTCGTTTTTGTTCACCGCGTTTGACGTAGGCCGTGGGCCCCATCAATCCATCGAGCGCTTCAGCGGTTTGCTTGATTTGAACATAGTCACCGCTATGCAGAAATTCCTGATCGAGGTAAGTGGCGCGCACATTGCCGTGATGCATGCGGGAAATTTTCAACCGGAACTCTTCGGTGGCGGCATCGTATTCCGGTGTAATTATTACCCTGGAAACATGCGCTGCGAGCCTGGCTGCGCTTTCAGCAGCAAGGCTCTCGCTGCTTAAATCGATATCAGGATGCAGGAGCAACGTATGCATTACTTCGCTGTCGATCAGGCGGCTCATGCGCTCGATCACGGCTTCGGCCAACAGGTATTCATTGGCGATTTTTTCCAGCGTCTCGCCGGTGAGGGGCGGCATATCTTCCCGGTTATGCAATTCGGCTCCGTCCAGCGCCAGACCCAACAGGTATTGTTTAAGTTCATGGTCGTCCTTGACGTAGCGTTCCTGCTTGCCGTGCTTGATTTTGTATAATGGCGGCTGGGCAATGAATATATGGCCACGCTCGATCAATTCCGGCATTTGCCGGTAGAAAAAAGTAAGCAGCAAGGTGCGGATGTGCGACCCATCCACGTCCGCATCGGTCATGATGATAATGCGGTGATAACGCAATTTGTCGGGATTGTATTCGTCCTTGCCGATTCCGGTGCCAAGCGCCGTAATGAGAGATGCGATTTCCTGCGACGAAATCAATTTGTCGAAGCGGGCTCTTTCGACATTCAGGATTTTTCCCTTCAATGGCAGGATCGCCTGAAATTTGCGGTCGCGCCCCTGCTTCGCCGAGCCGCCGGCGGAATCCCCTTCGACCAGATAAAGTTCAGAGAGCGCGGGGTTTTTTTCCTGGCAATCGGCGAGTTTTCCGGGCAAGCCCATGCCGTCCAGCACGCCTTTACGCCGAGTCAATTCACGCGCCTTTCGCGCCGCTTCGCGCGCCCGCGCCGCATCGATGATTTTGCCGCAGATCGTCTTGGCATCCAGTGGTTGCTCCAAAAGGAATTCCGCCAATTTTTGCGATACTATTTCCTCCACCGCGGGGCGCACCTCCGAGGAGACGAGTTTTTCCTTGGTTTGCGAGGAAAATTTTGGCTCGAATAACTTCACGGACAAAATGCAGGACAGTCCCTCGCGCATATCGTCGCCGGAAGTTTCAATTTTGGCTTTTTTTGCCACCTCGTTTTTTTCGATATAGCTGTTGAGCGTGCGCGTCATGGCAGCACGCAACCCAGTGAGGTGAGTGCCCCCATCCTTTTGGGGAATATTATTGGTAAAGCACAACACCTGTTCGGAATAGCTATCGTTCCACTGCATCGAGACTTCAACCATGATGTTATCTTTTTCGCCTGAAGCGTAGAAAATATTCGGATGAAGAACCGACTTGGTGCGGTTGATATACTCGACGAAGCTTCGTACACCCCCAACGAAAGCGAAAATTTCTTCCTTGGCGTTGCGCTGATCGACCAGATGAATTTTAACGCCGTTGTTGAGGAAGGAAAGTTCGCGCAGACGCTTTGCAAATATATCATAGTGATATTCAATATCACCGAAGATTTCCTTGCTTGCCAGGAAGTGTACTTCCGTACCGCGGCGTTCGGTCTTGCCGGTGACGACCAGCGGGCCCACGGGAACGCCCATGCGGAATTCGATCTGATGAACCTGCCCATTGCGGCGGATGGTGAGGCGCAACCATTCCGATAAGGCATTGACCACGGAAACGCCAACCCCATGCAGTCCCCCTGATACTTTGTACGAATTGTCGTCAAACTTGCCGCCGGCATGCAGTTCAGTCATGACGATTTCAGCGGCTGAGCGTTTCAATTCGTCATCGTGCTTGATACCGGTGGGAATACCCCGGCCATTATCCTGTACTGTTAGCGAATTATCGGGATGAATGATCACGGATATCTCGTCACAATGACCCGCCAGCGCTTCGTCGATGGCGTTATCCAGCACTTCGAATACCATATGATGCAAGCCGGTGCCGTCACTCGTATCGCCTATGTACATGCCCGGCCGCTTGCGCACAGCATCAAGCCCTTTCAGGATTTTGATGCTGTCCGAACCATAAGCGGTCGAACTTTCATTTTTTTGCTGTCGAGTGCGGTTTTTGTCGTTCATTATCCTGTTCCTTCAATTTCTTCAGTTTCACGTGAAACGTGGAGGTCTTCCATTTCACCTGTCCGGCAAGAATGCCCCCCGCAAAACCGGTTTTAAATAGCGGTCCGGCGCAATTGACGGGGTTCGGCTGTTGTTCATATCCGCATCGGCATCACGACATACTTGAAATCATTGTTGCCGGGGATGGAAATAAGCGCACTACTGTTGGCATCGCCGAATGCGCATCGTACCGTCTCGCAATTCAGATGGTTCAATACATCGAGAAGGTAGGTGATATTGAAACCTATATCCAGCGCTTCGCCTTCATACTGAAGCTCCAGCTCTTCCTGCGCTTCTTCCTGCTCGCTGTTATTACACACAATACGAAGATTACCTGACGTCAATATCAGACGGACACCGCGAAATTTTTCATTGGATAAAATCGATGCACGCTGCAGCGTCTGCAGGAGCAGCAGCCGATTTATATCGAACTGTTTCTCGTAGCCTTCCGGGATGACACGGTTGTAGTCGGGAAATTTGCCATCCACAACTTTGGATACCAGTATCACATTTGAAAAGGTGAAGCGGACCTGATTTTGCAGGAATTCCACTGTGACAGGCTCATCAACGTCGTTTAACAGCCTGGAAAGCTCCAGCACCACCTTGCGCGGCAGGATGACTTCTTTTTTTTCCTGAGGCGCTGCCAGCAACATCAAGGCAAACGCCAGGCGGTGACCATCGGTAGCGACAACCTTCAGATAACTGTCCTCCATCAGTAAAAGGAGACCGTTCAAATAGTAACGGATGTCCTGCTGCGCCATCGCATATTGAACCATGGACAGAACATGTTTCAGCTCTTTCTGCTTCACTGTTATTTTTGCCTGAGGTTCCGTACTTTCGGGAAATTTAGGGAAATCTTCGACAAGCAGAGTTTGTAAATTAAAACGGCTTTTTCCCGCTTTGGCATGAAGCCTGTTCTCACCGGTTTCCAGCGTTACTTGAACCTTATCGGGAAGGGCACGCAATATGTCCTGAAGTTTTTTCGCTGGTACCGTAACCGAGCGTTCTTCACCTGCCGGATTAGCGTCTTCTACGGAGGTGGTTATCTGAATTTCCAGATCAGTTGCAATAAACGAAATTTTCTCCTGCTTTCGCTCTATCAACACGTTGGAAAGTATCGGTAACGTATGGCGACGCTCGACAATACCAGTAACCGTTTGCAACGGTTTAAGCAAAGTATCCCGATCTGTTTCTATTAGTTTCATTGTATTAAAAACCTAAATAATAGTTAATAAAAGCGGGGCAAGTCCGGTATTAATAAAAAAAATGAATTTGCATCAGCCGGTTACCCTTTATTTTTTTCCGGTATCAAGCCGGTATGGTCTGTGGGCAGTTTGTGGATAGAATTGCCGCCTCGAAAAAAAAACGAGTTATCCCCAAATCATCCTTTAGCTATCCTCGCTGTTATCAACCGCGCAGAATGTGCAGCAACGCATTAAAGTCTCGATTGATCGCCGGGTCCGATGCCCGTAATTCGGCAATTTTCCGATATCCGTGTAGTACGGTGGTGTGATCCCTGCCACCAAAGGCTTCACCTATATCAGGCAGGCTCAGGGGGGTCAGTTCCTTGGCCATGGCCATGGCCATTTGCCGTTGTCTCGCAACGATGCGTGAACGTTTTTTTGAATACATTTCAGCCACTTTGATTTTATAGTAGTCCGCAACCGTCTTCTGTATATTTTCAATGGAAATTTGACGATTCTGTACCGCTAGCAGGTCTTTCAATGCTTCTCTCGCCAAGTCCAGCGATAACGAATGGCCGGTAAAACGGGAGTAGGCCAGCACTCGTTTCAGTGCGCCTTCGAGTTCACGCACATTGGAACGAATATGCTTGGCTATGAAAAAAGCGACGTTTTCATCCAGAACGATATTTTCCATCAACGCTTTTTTTAGCAGAATGGCGACACGCATTTCCAGCTCCGGCGGTTCGACCGCCACTGTCAAGCCCCACCCAAAACGGGAAATCAATCGTTCCTCCATACCCGAAATTTCTTTTGGGTAAGAGTCGCAGGTGATGATTACCTGTCTATGTGCTTCGATCAGCGCATTGAACGCATAGAAAAATTCTTCTTGCGTCCGGTTCTTGCCGCCGAAAAACTGGATGTCGTCTATTAGCAGTACATCAAGGGAATGATAGTATCGTTTGAAATCATCAAAAGCTTTATGTTGGTAAGCCCTTACTACATCGGAAACATACTGTTCCGAATGAATGTACCTGACCTTGGCCGTGCTGTTGTGTTCCAGTACAAAATTACCGATAGCCTGGATCAGGTGAGTTTTTCCCAGCCCGACCCCACCGTAGATGAAAAATGGGTTGTAAGCGGTGCCTGGACGTTCCGCAACCTGAATGGCACCCGCGCGCGCCAGTTGATTCGCTTTTCCGGTAACGAAATTATTGAAAGTAAAAGATGGATTCAGACGGCTCGGATTTTTTTCACGTTTTTCTCTTGCATCCATGGCAAATTTTTGCACCGACACCACGGGTACGCCAAAGGCGGCAGAGTTTGAAGATGGCGTTGCAGACGGCAACGCCGCATTGGTATTTTCAGCAGCCCGAACAGTTGTTTTTACCGAAATCGGGTCAGCAAGCTTCAATTGAAAACAAATGGCTTGAGGAAAATGCAGTCCCGCCATTTGTTCGATGCGGGACAGGAAATTGTCCTTGACCCATTGCATGACGAAGCGGTTGGGAGCGATGACGACGGCGGTTGGTTCGTGAGTATTATGCGATACCTCCAGGCGCAACGGCTTGATCCAGGTATTGAATTGCTGGGCACTCAGCTCTTTCTCAAAATGTTCAAGACAGGAAAGCCAAAAGGTGTCCATTGCAGGCATGATTGTCATTGCTGATGGGGGAAGAAGCGGAAATCGGAAGTCTAAAGCGAAAGCGCAGGCGAGGAGTACATTTTAGACCGTTCCGCCCGACTTATCCACAGGGTAAGGAAAAAATATTGGTTGACACCAACATCCGTAAAGAGTTGTAATGCCGAGTTTTATTGATTATCAGGCTCAGGGGACATAATGAAACGCACTTATCAACCATCCGTGACGCGGAGGAAACGAACCCATGGTTTTCGAGTTCGCATGAAAACCCCAGGGGGTGCAGCTGTTATCAGAGCTCGCCGCGCCAAGGGACGAGCCCGCCTGGCGGTATAGCTGCTGGCGCCAGATCGAAATTGAGGGATTGTATTATTCGCTTTCAAAAAAATAAGCGGTTGCATAAAGCAGAAGAATTTTCCTCAGTTATCCGGTGCAAGTGTTCTGCACGCAGCGAATTTCTTCAAGTTTTCGCTAAGCCAAATGGCTTGTTGCATCCGAGGCTGGGGTTGATCATCGCTGGTAAAATCGAGCGGTTGGCCGTAAATCGAAACAGGGTCAAGCGTGTGTTGCGCGAGGCATTTCGAGCGCGGCAGCAAGATTTGGCCGGCCTTGATCTCGTGGTGCGTTTACGATGCAGAGTCAGCCACGACAGTTCTTCACGGATAGCGGGGGAAGCGGAAAAGCTCATGATTCAACTGCAGCGATGTCGCGGATAATCATCGGTTTTATCAAGCTCTATCAATATTGCCTGAGTCCTTTTTTTGGACCCTCGTGCCGGTTCAGCCCATCCTGCTCAAACTATGCATGCGAGGCACTCACCAAGCATGGGGTGCTACGGGGGATATTCCTGAGTGTCTGGCGAATAATGCGCTGCAATCCCTGGGCCCGTGGCGGACATGACCCCGTCCCGTAGGACTTATCACATGGGCTTATCAGGTTTTGAATAATTCATGCCTCGATTATCCATATCGTAAAATATAAATTCGCGAAGCAAGATGGATACACAAAAACTAATACTCTTCCTGATTTTTGCCACGTCAATGCTGTTTCTGTGGGAGGCGTGGCAGAAGGAACAACTTCCGCCACCCTCAGCCGCATCTGTCTCTGCAACCCAAGGCGGGGCGAATCAGACTGCAAAAAACGGCCAGAACGAGACCCCCATACCCGGAGATAAACTTGTCTCGGCACAACCGGGCAAGGATGGAGTCGCCGTTGAAAACGCTGTTCCAGTCAAGGTCACGGGCAAACTGGGAACAGGCGAAAAAATTGTCGTCAAGACCGATATGGTCGTTGCGGAAATCGATACTGCGGGAGGCGATTTACGACGCCTCGAGTTACTCCAGTACCCTGATACCGAAGATAAACATAAATCCTTCGCACTGTTGCAAAGTCAGGACGAGCACGTTTATGTGGCCCAGTCGGGGCTGATAGGAGAAGGTCTGCCCAGCCACAAGACGAATTATACGGCGGACCAGGGTACGTATGAGCTGGCAGCTGGAGCGGATAAGATCGAGATACGTCTCCTGGCACCCGAGTTCGATGGCGTGCGCGTAGTCAAGATATACACGTTCCATCGCGGAACTTATCTCATCGATGTCAGTTTCGAGGTTACCAATCAGGGAACCGCCGCGATCCAGCCCTTCTCTTATTTCCAGATGTTGCGCGACAGCCAGCCTCCAGTGGGTTCGGTATTCATGATTCCCACTTATACGGGCGCCGCGCTTTACACGGAGCAGGATAAGTTCAAGAAAATCGAGTTTTCGGCGTTGGATAAAGGCAAGGCAACCTATCCTAAAACGGCTGACAATGGCTGGATTGCCATGCTGGAGCATTATTTTCTCACCGCCTGGCTGCCGAAGGACAAAACCCCTCGCGAGTATTACGCGAAGCCCTTGGGCGACAATGAGTATACGGCCGGTGTCATTGTGCCGGTGGGCGTGATCGAGCCCGGCGCTACGGCTACCGTTACGGTACCGCTCTACGCGGGTCCCGAGGAGCAAAGCAAGCTTGCGGCGGTTGCTCCCGGACTTGACCTTACGGTGGATTATGGCTGGCTGACAGTGATCGGGGCACCGCTGTTCTGGTTGTTGTCGTTCTATCATTCATGGACGGGAAATTGGGGCATCGCAATTATCCTTCTGACCATGTCGGTCAAGCTGGTGTTTTTCCCGTTATCCGCGGCGGGCTATCGGTCGATGGCGAAGATGCGGCTGGTTACGCCCAAGCTGCAGCGTTTGCGTGAACAGCACGGAAACGATCGTCAGCGCATGCATCAGGCGATGATGGATTTTTACAAGGCCGAAAAAATCAACCCGATGGGAGGCTGTTTTCCCATCCTGGTTCAGATCCCGGTGTTTATCTCGTTGTACTGGGTATTGCTGGCGAGCGTGGAGTTGCGTTACGCGCCCTTCGCATTGTGGATAGAAGATATGTCCTCCCCAGACCCTTATTATGTACTGCCCATACTCATGGGTATTTCGATGTTCGTACAATCAAAGCTCAGCCCGCCGTCCGCAGATCCGATCCAGGCGAAAGTGATGCAGATCATGCCTTTCGCTTTCAGCATCTTCTTCTTCTTCTTTCCTGCCGGACTGGTGCTGTATTCATTGGTCAATAACGTGCTTTCTATCCTCCAGCAATGGCAAATCACGCGCATGATCGAGAGTTCCGCCGCCGCTACTGCCGCGGGAAAACAAAAAAAGCAGAACGGCTGATATCGCTGGGCGCTTTCTATTCGAAATCGCCCGGCTCTGCTCGAAATATTCGGGTGAGGTGAGAAACAACCGGTTGGCCGACTCGCTTCCGCCCATTACCTGATGGAAAATGCTGACACTATTGCCGCGGTTGCTACGCCGCCCGGACGAGGCGGCATCGGTGTAGTGCGTGTTTCCGGCAAAGGCATAAAATCCTTGGCGCTGAAGGTTATCGGTTATGTTCCCGAACCGCGTTACGCCAGCCTGAGCAAATTTTTCGATGAAGATGGACAGGTCATCGATCAAGGAATCGTTCTTTTTTTCCCTGCTCCCCATTCCTATACCGGCGAAGACGTTCTCGAACTGCAGGGTCACGGCGGCCCGGCGGTAATGAATCTACTATTATCCAGTTGCCTCTCGGCGGGTGCCCGAATGGCGCAGCCCGGAGAATTCACCATTCGTGCCTATCTTAACAACAAGCTGGACCTTGCTCAGGCTGAAAGCGTAGCGGACATCATAGATGCCAGTACGAGTGAAGCCGCACGTTGTGCCGTGCGCTCTCTGCAAGGGGAGTTTTCCAACGCCGTACATATCGTAGTGCAAGCGCTCACCGATCTCCGCATATCGGTTGAAGCATCGCTGGATTTTGCCGAGGAAGAAATAGATCATGCCCATGATGCTGATGTTAGCCACAGACTGAAGGGCGTCCAGGTGCACCTGGAGCATGTGCTTGCCTCAGCCCGGCAGGGCAGCATACTACGAGAAGGGATATGGATCGTTCTGATTGGACAGCCTAACGTAGGAAAATCAAGCCTGCTGAACCTGCTGGCGGGGGAAGAGGCAGCTATTGTCACGGAGATACCGGGTACTACGCGTGACACGATTCGCCGGACCATCGAAATTGAAGGTGTTCCGCTACATTTGCTGGATACCGCCGGGCTGCGGGAAACGGACGATGCGGTCGAAAAAATGGGTATCGCCCGCACGCGCTCTACCCTCGAAAAAGCGAATTTCGTGCTGCTTGTGATGGACAGCCGGTGGGGCCTTACCCCGGCGGATCAGGCGATACTCGACAGCCTTCCCACGGGATTGCCGGTAATATACGTGTATAACAAGATCGATCTGCTGGATGAGCGCGCCCTTGCGAAAGTGGGAAAAGGCAGGTCGGAGATTTACGTTTCCGCGATAACGGGCGTCGGAATCGAAACATTTCGCCAGAGACTGCTGGAAATGGCTGGCTGGCAGCCACGCTCGATGGGTGAGGGTGTATTCATGGCGCGTCAGCGCCATCTGCGGGCGCTGACGACCGCTCGCGAATACCTGGAAAACGCGGCCGAACTGGACAGCGGAGAGTTTCAATCCGAACTGCTCGCCGAAGAGTTGCGGCTTGCTCAGCAGGCGCTGTCGTCCATCACCGGCGAATTTGTGGCCGACGATTTGCTGGGTGAGATATTTTCGCGATTCTGTATCGGCAAGTAAGCGTCTCCCGGCCAATCCGGCTTTAAGCCACTTATCGGCTCCCGCGAATTTCAGGAAGATGTTTCACGTGAAACATAACGCGCGGATAATCGCGTTTCGCCGCTCCGAAGGACCCCGCCTTACATAGCCCCCCGTTTTACCGTAGAATGCCCCCTCTTTAGCGAATGCGACGGTAGCGTAGTGAACTGCTCTGAAAATTTCGATGTAATAGTCATTGGCGGCGGGCATGCCGGTACCGAGGCAGCCCTCGCGGCTGCGCGCATGGGCAAAAAAAC
>JBDSOQ010000108.1:0-10815 GCA_039914755.1 Nitrosospira sp.
CCATGAAGCTGCGTAAACCGAGGGTTTATCGCAAAGGCCGAATCGAGATCATCCCCATGATCGACGTGATGTTCTTCCTGCTTGCCACATTCATGCTAGCGTCATTGTCGATGCAAAATCTGGATTCCCTGCAGGTGAATCTGCCCCAGGGGAAAGCCGAAAAACTCCGTACCAAGGCGCCTGTAACGCTGACGCTGACGAGCGACAGCAAAATCTTCATTAATCAGACGTCCGTTACCCTGGAAACACTGGCCGATACGCTGAGGCCGCTACTCGAGGATTCCGAACAGAAACTGGTGGTATCCGCAGATAACGATGCGCCGCAGGGTATTGTCGTGCAGGCGATGTTGCGAGCCCGGTCCGCTGGCGCGCAGCACTTTTTGATTGCGGTTAAGCACCAGTAATACATGCTGACGCTGAAGTCCAGGCCGAAGGAAGTCCAATTCTGGTGGCCCGTGCCGCTAGCGGTCATCATTTGGGTGATCATTATCTGGGCATTCGGATTTCTTTTCGCGGCTTCAGAGGGCGAGACCGAAACTCCACCACCCATCGAAGCAAGCTTTGTAGAACTGCCTGAAGAAAAACCAGCGCAAAAGCCATTGCCGGTTCCGCAGAAGAGCACCAAAATTCCTACCCCGGTAAAGCCTCAGCCACAGCCTAAGCCTCCGCCACAGCCCCGCCTGGGCGCTGAAAAAGCGGAACCGGTAAAGCGTCTCGCTGAAAAAGGAACCGCAAAAAGCGAGGCCAGGGCGGATAGCTCGTCAGCCGCAAAGACAGCGCCAGATTCAGCACAGCCGAAAGATATGCTGGCCTATATGAATGAAGCGCGGGAACGCCGCCGTGCGGGAGGAATCTTCGAGGACGAACCCAAGGAACCGGAAGCTGCCGAGCGCGAACCTTCCGCGGAAGAGCTCAGGATGGCGAACGTCATGCGCAACCTTAAAGAACCCGGCGCAAGCGGAATATTTCAAATCATAAGAATGGGGCCGCACAACGCGCAATTTTTGTTCCGCGCCTGGAAACAGGACAGCAATATCCCGCGGCGGGAGCTGATCGAAGTGAGTGCCGGACCGGGTGTAGATATCCAGCGTGCTGTCGTCCGAAAAATGATCGAGCTGATCCGTGAGTATCACAAAGGCGATTTCAATTGGGAGTCATACCGTCTCGACCGGGTCGTTGTCCTCTCGTCGCGCCTGGAAGACAGTAAAGGACTGGAGGATTTCCTGATACGCGAATTTTTTGGCGACAGCGAGGCGCCGGTTCGACGGCGATAGCAGTGGAATCGAGAATAGGTATCTAATGAATTGAATGATTGTGCAAGCGGTAGGGGCGCCGACAAAAGCCCGCGGAACCGTTTGGCGATTATCGGCTGCACGTTCGCTTCATTGATGGGCTGGATCTTGATCAAACCTTCCGGGTGGACGTTTCAACTCGATTACGCCCCGCCTTTTTTGCTCGATAAAGCGCCTCATCGGCGGCTGAGATGAGCATGCCCGCATCTTCGCATTGTCCATAGCCCGTAGCGACGCCCAAGCTCACAGTCATGGAGATTTTTCCGAACCGACTGTTAACGGGCTCTGCGCTGATGGAACGACAGATTCTTTCGGCAAGGGCTTCAGCCTGACTCCCGTCACAACCCGATGCCGTGATGAGAAACTCTTCACCTCCATAGCGCCCGATGCGGTCATAACCATGCAATGCGAGTCCCATGCGCCGGGCTGCCTCTTGCAATACCTCGTCGCCTGCCGGATGCCCATAAGTATCGTTGACTCGCTTGAAGTGATCGAGGTCCGCTACGATAACGCTTGTGCAGGTACCTTGGCGCGGTCCCCATTCCAACTCCTTTTGCAGATAAGCCATGATTGCGCCTCGATTCCATACGCCGGTCAGATGGTCATGCGTTGCCTGGATATGCAGCCTGTTATGTAAATCCAGTATCCGTTCGGCGACCCGTAGCCGGGCTGCCAGCTGTTCTTCATCGAATGGCTTGGTAATGAAATCATCGGCGCCTGCGTCCATGCCTTCAAGATAGCTGCCCTTGCTGTCCAGCGACGTAAGAAGAATAACGTAGGTATATTGCAGGCCAGGTTCTCCACGAATCATCCTGCACAACTGCAAACCATCAATATGCGGCATCATCCAATCAGAAATGAGTAGAGGATACTCGCCCTGTTGCCAGGCTTTCCAAGCCTCGTGCCCATCCTCTACAGCCACTACGGTATGCCCTAATTTTCTGAGGGTAGCGCTGAACAAAAGGCGTGAGGTGGTATCGTCTTCCGCAATGAGTATCTTCATGATGGATCCGTATCCGACAACGGCAGGCAATTTATCCCAGACTCCGCAATCTCGCTCTTGACACGTTCAAATTCGCCTTCGATTTGTTCTATCAAAACCGCAGCTCCGCTCAAGCTGCCCGCTTTACCCAGGAGTTCCAGTTGTTGAGCGATATCCGCCATGTGATGTGCACCGATATTCGCACTGGCACCTTTGAGAGCGTGGGCGATCCTGCGCAGAAGTTCAGGATCGCCTCCATCGAGAGCATTTTGAAGCTTGTTGAGGCGTTCAGCCCCATCGCTCAGGAACGACGTGAATATCTGTCCGATCAGCGATGGCTCCGTCGCTTCTGCCAATGCGCGCAAACGGGCAATGACTGCCGGGTTCAATGCGGAGGAGATGTCCGAGAGAGACGAGGAGACTGGAAATGGAGGGTAGCCATGTGAATTAGCGTTGCCCGCCTTTTCATCACTCCTTGTTATGTGCTCTTGGGCTTCACACCTATGTTGCAGTTCTTTACTGGGTACCCAACGTGTCAATGCTGCGGCAAAATCTTCCTGCGCTACCGGTTTACTGATGTAATCGTCCATGCCTGCAAGCAGGCACCGTTCTTTATCGCCATGCATTGCCTGCGCCGTTACCGCAATGATGGGGAGCTTCGATTTAAGGTCGGGCCGGCGACGAATCGCAGCAGTAGCTTCAAAACCATCCATCTCGGGCATTTCACAATCCATAAATACGATATGATAGAAAAATGCCTCTACCATCTGCATTGCTTCCCGACCACTGGCAGTGACATCTACATTACAGCCCAGATTCCGCAGCATCATTGCTCCGACAATCTGGTTAGTAGCGTTATCCTCTGCAAGCAGCACGCGCGTACCAGTAAATGGACGGTCCAGGTTGTGAGCCGACTGTGTCTCACGAGTTTCAGGAAGAGAAGACTGACTACTGATGAGGTTTACAGACCGCTGGTGACAGTGTGCGTCCCAGATACTCACCAGAGTCGACAATAGTTCTGATTGGCGCGCCGGCTTGACCAAATAGGCCGCAAAACCGACCTTCTTGAGCCGCTCCCTGATATCGCCTTCTTGTCCCAGTGAACTGAGCATCACCAATTGTATGTTGTGGAGCAATGGATCCGCTTTAATGATTTGACCCAGCATTTCTCCGTCCATCTCCGGCATTTGATAATCAAGGATCGCGATCTGATACGGATCGCCTGCAACATGAGCCTCGCGCAACGCTCGGAGTGCTTCCACACCTGATACGCAACTCCCGATGCGCATCTTCCAGACGCGGAGTTGCTCTTGCAGCACCAAACGATTAGCTGAGTTATCGTCCACGATCAACACACGAACACGTGCAAGCTCAACATGCGGTCTCGTGTCGACCGGCTGCTCTCTCTGTAAAGGCAGGCGCAGAGTAAACCAGAAGGTCGATCCAACGCCAACCCGGCTCTTCGCAGCGATGGTGCCGCCCATCAACTTAACCAATTGCTTGCTGATAGCCAAGCCCAGACCGGTACCTCCGTAACGTCGTGTAGTGGTATTATCGGCCTGCGTGAATTTGTCGAACAGGCTCTCCAGTTTATCTGCCGCGATGCCGAGTCCACTGTCCTCCACGCTTATACGGAGCGAGACGTCGTCTTCGCCGAGTTCGTCGGCCTCCACATCGATGAGTACGTGACCCTTGTCAGTAAACTTGATGGCATTGTTGGCCAAATTAGTCAGTATTTGACGGATACGCCCCAGATCGCCAAATACATAGCGCGGCACATTCGGCGGATAACGCACTATTACATTTACATCTCTCTTTCTTGTCGGCTGCATGGCAATCATACCCGCCACCTCTTCAATAGCCTGAAGCAGGTCAAACGGAGCAGGCAAAATAACAAGCTTTCCTGCCTCGATCTTTGAAAAATCAAGAACGTCATTGATAATGGTCAGAAGTGTCTCGCCGCTGGCACGTGCCAACCCTGCCAACTCGCGCTGTGGCGCCGTTAGTGACGTATTCAAAAGCAGGCCGACGGTGCCGAGCACGCCATTCATGGGCGTGCGGATTTCATGACTCATATTTGCGAGAAACTCGCTCTTGGCACGGTTCGCCGCCTCTGCTGCTTTTCGGGCTTTCTGCAGCTCTATCTCAATATTCTTTCTCGCTGTAATATCCTGGCCCGAAAAGTAGAATTCCCGAACATCCTGTATTGTCGCCACGTTCCATAAAACCCAGCGGGAGGAACCATCCTTGCAGCACATCTGGCTTTCAAAGGAAACGGGAATACCGGTCATGAGCTTGTCCAGCTCTGCCGTAGTATCGGCACGTGAACTGGAGAAGACGAAGTCTATGAACGGCCGAGACAGCAGTTCCTCCGGTGAATAGCCAAAAACCTTGGCCCAGGCTACGTTCAATCGTTTGAAGTAACCATCGAAACCGGAGATGGCAAGAAAGTTGAGAGATTGATTAAAGTAACGGTCTCGTTCAGTTTGAGCGACAGTAAAAGCACGGGAGAGATTGCCGATCTCGTCATTTGAGTCAATCCGGAACTGAACGGCTTGGTCCACATCTTTGATATTCCGCGTCTCATCTTCGAGCTGCACGAGACCTTGTACTTTTCGCCGCACAACCCGATACGAAAGAGCGAGCCAAACCATGAAAAAGGCGAGTGTGAGAAAGACAGCGTAAACATAGAGGGTAGAGCGGCGCTCGGCCGCAACCACGGCACGGAGCGTGCGCTCATCGAACAGTTCATAAAATTCGTTCACCAACCGCATGATCCCGGCCTTTGCAACATGATAGCTTTCATCATACAAGAGGCGGCGGGCCAACTCGGGATCAGGTGTGCCCTTCACAATAAACTGGCCGGCAGGATCCTGAAATAGGCCTTTCATCGCACCAAATGCCTTGCGCTCCGGCTCCATCAATAGGCGTGAACTGTTTTGGGCTTTCTCGAGCTTTGCAAGCTCTGCCGCCGTGAATCCGAGCTCTTCCATTCTCGATCTCAGTGAGAGCTTGCGCCCAGGACCCGGTCGAAAACCCGCATCACCAATCATGAGGTCCCAGTAACCGCGCTCATAGTGCGGCGGGCGCTCGTGACCACCGTCGCGGATCGCAATTATATCTAAGTACATTCGCTCAAACTTTGGGTTGCCGGTGGCCACGTAGGTACGAGCCATGCCCGTCAGGTCGTCGGAAGACCGGCGCAACTCATCCGCGACAAGGAAGGAAGCGTAGCGAACATTCAGGGCATCATCCAGTTTCCGGTGCTCCAGGAAGCGAAGCGCAATAAATAAGGTGAGCAGGGAGATAAGCACCCCTGTCACGAGGTAAAATATATAACTCATTTTCCGAATTGTCATTGATCTCCTTCCGTTTTGCTCTGACTCCGCCGAGCTGTCTGCGGCGCGTGGACTCGTGATCTAAAGTGGTTCAGTTATTAACGGATGTCTAATTCGAATCCTGTGCCGATTTACGCGAGCGGGAGCAACTACGTCCGATTTCTCGGGCGGCATCCTAACCGTGACGTGAGGCAAATTCGTAATGGCTATATGTTAGCCGTTGTACCCAACCTGAATATGGCGATTGGTAACATCGCTGGCCGCCAACTATTTATCGCATGCGGGCGAAAACCGGCTTATCGAACGTGGTGGAGGAGATTTAGCCTGATATCACTGATACGTGGCCAAACTCAAAGGCGAATTGGCCAGTTTTGCAGGGACGAAAATACTCGCGTTGCTGGTTGCCTGAAAATATCAGGCTGAACGGCCAACGGAATGATCTTGAGCTGGGCATTACAAACTCCAAGGGCGAGCTTTGCACTTGAACTGATCGGCTCTTGCCATTTGCTCGGCCGTATACAAAATCACTGGAAAACCGGTAAGCGAAGGCGCTTGCGACGCACGTCAACCCCTTCGTGTTCAGATATATCTTGACCAGGCTGGGCCGACTGGAGCCCAACCTTTACTGCGAAATTCAAAGCAGACATTCCAGTCGATGAAGAAAATATGATCCCTTACGGGCTATCCGGTCCACTCTCATACGGCGCAACGTGCCTCGCTTATTGGGTCAGTCCCGGGCGGAGTCCGGTTATATCGTCTATTCCCAGTCCTTCGTTACATCATTGCCTTTCAGATACTCGTCCAGAAACTCCAGTATTCGGCGGTTGGCCTCGATCTGATTCTTCTTCTTGGTGAAGCTGTGGCCTTCATCCGGAAAAACGATATATTCCACCGGAACATTATTTTTTTTGACGGCTTCCACGATCTCATCGCTCTCTGCTTTGACCACGCGAGGATCGTTGGCACCCTGGATAACCATTAAGGGCTTTCTTATCTCCCTGGCGTGAAAAAGCGGCGAGGTGGCGACAAGAATATCGATGTCATTCACAGGATCACCGATCTCATCATAAATCGCTTTACGGACCGATTCCCAGTAGAGCGGTATGCTTGCCAGCGTTCGCAACCAGTTGCTCACTCCAAAAATATCAATGCCCACTTTAAAAGCCTCGGGGCGAAACGCCAAAGCTGAAAGCGTCATATAACCACCATAGCTGGCGCCCATGATGCCGATGCGCTCATGGTCAATGTAGCCGAGGCTGGCGAGGAAGGTCTTGGCCTCTATGCAATCCCAGAGAGGCTCACGCCCGTGCTTGCGATTAGCTGCGGTAAAGAAGGTTTTGCCATATCCGGAGCTGCCACGGTTGTTGATACCCAGCACCGCATAGCCGTGGTTCACGAGGTATTGGATCTGCGCGTTATATCCGCGCATCGTTTGCCCGCCGGGGCCGCCATGGACATAAATAATGGCGGGCACTTTGTTTGTCGCGGAGGCTTCGTGCGGCTTGTAATAAATAGACGGTATGACCATTCCGTCGAAAGACCTGAAACGGACCACCTGCGCATCCACCAAGTCCAAAGGGTCGATTTCCTTGCTCAAGCTCTGGCTAAGCTGCTGAAACTGCTCCGTATTGAAATCGTGAACGAACAGGTTATCGGGAGAGCGATCCCCATTCACATAGAACGCCATGCGGGCGCCACTCTGCGAAAAAACGACGCCCCGGATTTCTCCCTCAGGCGGTGACGGGAGAGCCAGGGGTTTCTCTTCCTCCACTGTACCCCCACCCGCCACAATCTCCACAATCCGAACCACTACACTGCCGTCCTGATTGATTGCGGTAACCCGAAACCGTCCATCCCTGGAAAAATAGGTGTTGATCACATTCCAATCGGCGCTTTCATGATCTTTGACCACTCTGGTGGTCAAGTCATAGGTGCACAGACGCTTGAATTCGCTTCTCTCATTGGTGAGAAAAAACAGTTTTTGCGAAGCCGGGTCGAAAGTCTCGGCTTGCAAGCTGATGGCGCCCTCATGCGGAGTCAGGTGTTTTACCTGCTGCCGGGTGGCATCGAACAGGTAAATATCGCTATCGGATGTGGTATGGGCCCTGTTCAGTGCAATCCATCGCTCATCGCGGCTGATGGGGCCAAGGTCAAATCCTTCCTCGTTCCTGTATATTAAAACGCGGGCATAAGTCCGGGCGTCATACCGGTACAGATCGAAGAACCTGGGATCACGCTCATTGCTGGAAACAAAAAACGCGCTTCCATCCGGCCTCCACCCCATGAATTGCGCCTTGAGCCCATCTCCCGGCGTCAGATCTTTTTCCGAGCCGTCTGGAGCAAGCAGAAAAAGATGATAATTCTCGTCGCCGCCTTTGTCCCTGGTAAATAGCACCCGGTCATCGTGGGGGAAAAAGCTGACGGAAAATGTACTGTCCGATGCGGACCGGGTCAGAGGCTCTGGCGTGCCTCCTTCTACCGGCAGCGTGTAAGCGTTGAAAATACCTGATGCATTGCTGCTGAAAAGAATATGCTTCTCGTCAGCGCTGAACGAAGCGCCGACTATAGAAATAGTCGCCATGAATTGCTCTATGGTGTAGCGTTTCATGTAAAGATAGGCCTCATTGATGGGTATGCCGGCGTTCTCGATAACATAATGCAGCAGGCCCGATTTGCGTCAACACAAGAACTTTACAAGATATGCATCGACGTTTTTACGCTTTCACGCCGATAAGCAGCGTGGTAAGAGGCCGTGTTGAAAATAAATACAAATAATTTTCGGGTAGAGTATCTTTTAGTAATGATGAAAGCCGATTGATATGGCGGCGCCCGGCGATAGCCGTTCACTTGATCCCGATCACCATCGAGTCCGCCCCGGTCAACGGCTCTATACGCATGGCGGAAAAACCGGCTTCCTGCATCCATCCTTTGCAATCGGCACCCGTGTAATCGAAACCTCCCGGCGTCTCCAGCAGCATGTTCAGGCTCATCATCAATCCAAATGCGTTCTTTGAACGGTCATCGTCAATGATGGAATCATAAACGATGAGCGCACCGCCTGCGGGAACCGCATCATACGCCTTGCGGATGAGCATTATTTTCGTGGGCAAGTCCCAGTCATGCAGAATATGCCCCATCAGCACGACGTCTGCCTTGGGCAGGTCATCCTTAAAGAAATCGCCGGATATGAACACGACCCGGTCCGCGACACCCGTCGCCACGGCATACTGCTGAAAGACCGGTTCAACTTCCACCCGGTCGAATCCCAGGCCGCGCAAGTGAGGGTTCGCAAGCGCGATCTGCACAGCGAGGTCTCCCTGGGCGGTACCGATATCGACGAAGGTCTGGTATCTTTGCCAGGGGAAAGCGCTCGCGATGACCGTATTAGACGCGTGGCTGACGCCGGTCATGGCCGTAAGAAATTCCCTCAAGCCCGCAGCGTCGCCATAAAGGGTCTCGAAGAGATCCGCTTCATTATTCTTGCATTCGTTTTGCGGTTTGCCAGTGCGGAGCGCTTCGGTCAGGTTATTCCAGATCGGATAGAGGCGGCGATTTGCCATCTCGAGGATGCCGCCGATGTATGAGAGTTTCTTCCGGTCGAGATACAGATCGGTTTCCGGCGTATTGCTATAACGATCGCCTTCTCGCTTCAGGAAGCCAAGCGCCACCAGCGTATCAAGGAAATCACGCGACGCGCGAGGATGCAGGCCCAGCCGTTCTTGAAGTGAATCAAGGTTCACCGGGCCTTGCGCCAGTTCCGTGAAAACCCCTATCTCGACAGCACAGAGTAAAGTTTTGGATGGCCAGAAGGCCATGCCAGTCTGCAAAATATTTTCGGGAGTAAGCTGCTTTTCCATTGATTCTCCAGAATGGGGAAATGACGATTACCGGGAAGCTGAAGCCTTCCGGCTTGGCTGCGCTTCAGCTGCACCCGTATGGGTCTTGTTACATTACCTCCGCCATCGGACTTTTTTTGTTCGTACCAACACATCCGGCTAACCATGAGTAACGCTGAAACCCGATAGTTCAATTGCCAAGGCGCGATAAGTTAAACCCGGATAATCCATTAGGACGCGAGATGATGGCGAGGCAGGTTGCGAGACAGTTTTGCCGGTTGAGAGAAATCCATAGCCTGGTCTATGGACACCGCACAGGTAGCAAGAATGGCGGCGACAATGGCCGCAAACTGAACGCAAACTGAACGCCAGCACTCGCGTAGGCTCGCAGAGCCGCCTAATGAATTATCTGGGTTCAATGTCAGGTAGCATCCTTACATTTTATTTCCCATAAAAGCTCCCTGGTTCCAGATTCCGCTTCTATCGATTGCAAAATAACAGGCGTTTGCTCATTGATGAGTATGTATTGTGATTTACAAATTTTGTTAGCGCGATTCGTCAATACTCTGGTTGCCCAATCCCGACTCAGTTGACAAGGTTTATAATTAGTCTTGATGAAATAGTGCATCCCATCATTTAATTTCTTTGAAGTCTGCTCATATTCGGGTGAGCTGGCGCAGCCCGCGAATAAAGAAACCACCACCAAAACGACTGCGACACGTTTCATATTTCTCCTTTCAGAATTTAATAACCCGGTTCATGGTCCCGCTGGCGCTCCCGGTCATATTCCCGCTCATGACGTTCGACATCCCTGAACCGCAGCTCATTTTGCTGGCGGTCGCTCAGTCAACTCATTGAACCGATAACGGATTTCCCACCAATCATACTATTCGAGAAGCTCGCGCCATGTTGCGTGCGGACGAGGTTTGTAATCGTTAAGATCGTGTGACCGGTCGGGATAGTCAACCTTCAGTCTCTCCACCGCCAGGTCGATTGCTTCATCCAGCCATTGTGCAATAACAGTGATTGGTCCGGCCGGGGCCTCGGAGGAGTCGATCGGATGAAATGTGATCTTGTATTCGCGCATCATTATCTCCTTATCTGGCATCGCTAATTCATGATAGCTATAGAAATTCAAATATCAATCTCTTTAATACCAACCGCCGCGAGCGCTTTCAAGCATCGGTATGCCAGGGAATCGTGAATCTGAAGCGTGAGAAGTTGGAAAAATTGCCAATGTCGGGCATCGATACTGCAAGGATATTTTCCCTAAGCTACCACTATCTCTTACTCCGGATATTGTGAATTGTTGAGCTTTTCTTGAAGGCCAGGTGCAGGCGCATTTTTACTTGAGGATCAGGGCTAAA
>JBDSOQ010000151.1:0-10163 GCA_039914755.1 Nitrosospira sp.
GCTTCACGCACGAAGCGGCTGTCCTCGATTATTGCAGCTTTTTCACTCGCGTGACCTTCGCCGGAGAGATTGTTGAATGCCCGTCGCACGCTCTCCTGGTCGGGTAAGCCAACAATGGCGCTATAGATCGGATTGCCAGGTCCCAGGCTCTCCGCGCCATCCCCCGCAGCGCACTGATTACGCGTGCCGGCCATAGCGCAAAACCGGAGCACATCAAGATAAACATGGGTTGGATCATAGACCAGGCCGAGATTAATGAGCGGTAAATTCTGGGCGAGCGTATCGAACCGGCCCGTCAAGCCACCGTCGGCTGTCAGAATAGTATAGCGGCTGCCAGGTGCGTAATAGCCGCTCGCGTGGATAACGGAAACCGTGCCCCCTTTAATATCCGCCAACCCCTTGACGATAATCTGGTCGCTGCGGCCGCCGGGCTCAACCTCCACCTCATAAGTGGACCCGGGGAGCTGGGTGTAGTCGCCGTTGACGGTCAGCGTGCCGATCGAGTTTCCTGGCGCAATTGTACCGGCTGTAATGGTTGTTCCAGTCGTGCCGGTGCTTTGCAGACGGCCACCCGCCAGCACATCCAGCATTCCGCCCAGCGTCCCGCTTATCGCGAGTGTGCCGTCATTGACGAACATATGTCCACCAAAACCGCTTGAGTCACCGGTCAATGCCAGCACACCGGCCCCCTCTTTATTCAGCGACCCTGTACCGGAGATTATGCCGCCATAGCTGATGTTGTCGGAACGATTGAAGGTCAGCACCGCGTTATTCATCACATCGCCCGAGATACTGCCGGTTGTGCCGCCGTTGCCGACCTGCAAGGTACCGGCGGTAATTGTCGTGCCCCCCGCATAGGTATTGGCACCGGTCAGGATGAGCGCGCCTGATCCGGTCTTGTTCAGGCTGCCGCTGCCGCTTATTACACCGTTGGCAACCAGATCCGCGTCGGCCTGGAAGGTATCATCGGCAGTGTTGAGCATCATGCTGCGCCCCGTCGAGAAAGCCGCAGTGTTTACCAGCGTGGCCCCATTGAAGGTAAGCGTACCCGAGGCAGCACCGAGGTTTTCGTCCGAGCTCACCAATAACGTGCTGAAGGTCAAAACCGTGCCGCCCGTATAGGTGTTTGCAGCCGTCAATTCCAATAGAGATGCGCCGTTTCCGGCAATATTGAGTCCGCCGGCTCCAGACAAGACACCATTGATCCGGGCATGGCCGCTGGGGGTGCCACCCTCGACCTGAATCGTACGGAGCGCGCTGCCGAGATCTATTCCATTCTGGAAATCAAGCATGCCATTGCCGGAAGTACCCAGGATGAGCCGGTTGCCGGTAGGCACAAAACCGCCGCTTCCCCACGTCAGCGTGGCACCGGCGCCGCCAATATCAACAACCCGATTCGATCCGGAGGATTGGAAACCGCCATCTCCGACCCATTGTACCTGCCCCGAGCCCGTGCCAAGATTCCGCGTAAAATCGCCCGACGCGCTGGTCAGTTCAATTGAGCCACCCGTGCCAATCGCGCCGTTGAACACCAAGTTGCTGCCGGACGAAAGCGCATTCGCACTACCCAGTTGCAGAATGCCCTGAGTTACCGTGGTCGTGCCCGTATAAGTATTGTTCCCCGACAACGTCATGCGGCCCGTGCCGTTTCTTGTCAGGGAAAGCACATTAGCGCCGGTGTCTGCCAGCTGCCCCGACAACGTGCCGTTTATTCCATTCAAATTTATGGTGACTGGCGCGGTCAGCGTCGGAGAACCGTTCCAGATTGCGCCCTCCCCTCCTTGCACGCTTACCGTGCTACCCGTCAAAGTGTAATCGTGTGTGAAGTTTGTATTGAAAAAGAAGGTTGAACCCTTACCCAGCACCAGGTCGGAAGCTGCCGTCGAGGTACCGAGCGCACCAGAATTGTCTATGCGTAGCGTACCGGCGACAACCGTTGTCACGCCGCTAAAGCCCAGGTTATCGGCAGTCAGGACCAACGTGCCTGTGCCACTCTTCCTCAAGCCGCTGTTTCCGCCGAGATTTGAGTTGATCGTCGCCACTGGACTGTTGACGATAATGCTGGGGCCATCGCCGCCAAGGATCAGCATGCCGCCGTTGATGACGTAGTCGCTCGCGTTATAGGTAATATTGTGCACGTTCACGGGCGCAGTCAACGTTACGGTACCCGGTGTTCCCCCAAAGATCGCGTTGTCTAAGGCCGCATTCTGCCACGGCTGAAAGCCAGCACCGTTGAACCAGTTTGAAGAGCTCGTGTCCCAGGTCCCGGAACCGCCTGTGCCTGCGGCGGCGTCATTGGTGTCCCAGGTAAGATTCTGTTCGCCATGAGCCGTTTGCATTAAAGCCGGTATCGCCAGTAACGTCGCGGCCACTCGTATATGTAGGGAAAGCGGGCACGTTTTTTTTTTCATTGTTCCAGTGTTATATGAAATGGTTCTTGATTTAGGGGGAATTGGGTCGACCCAATGGGAGCAAAACGCGGCCATCAACCCGCGCGCTGTAGTTGTTGCCGGGAGCAGGCAGTTGCCGGGAGCAGGATTCGCTACTCACGCCCCTCAACTGCCGCCTTCCCAACGTCTGAGCGCTGAAGCTATGCAATAGATGGTTGGCGCCTGAGAGGGTGCCGTATTTTTGCGAAGACAAAAACTTCGGCGGGAAATAAAGCGAATATCTGCACACTCTTCGCTTTTGAATAACAGGCCTGTAGCGGCGAGAAATTTAACCGTAAAAAAGCGCCCTGACTACCTGTAAGATATTACAGGGTATGATCAGAGCACTTTTCTACTTTTCACCAAGGAAAATCCGCATTCGCTAAAGTTCATGCTGGTGATCAAAAACGTGACCCTTATAAGGCATGCTTCGGCGACGACTGAGTAAGACGCCCAAAACGCCGATGGCAACCAGTGCAAGCGTTGCCGGTTCAGGAACGTTAGTTACGTCCTCTCCTACAATCGGCAGTGGCGTTGACATAAGCTGAGATATGCTTCTCTGGATTTGATAAGACCCCTCCATACCCTCCTCCACGTAGTACCTCATATTTCCCTCGTAATTGTTGGTATAGTTCGTTATCCCCAGGAAATAATTGCCAGGATCAAGTTCCATCGAAAGCAGGGAATGGCTATACCATATGCCACTGTTATCGTTAAAGTCGTCGTTGTACGCGATCAAGCGGCCTGAGCTATCAAAAAGCGACAGCATCGTGTCGAGTTCGGAACCTAAGGTATTCGCAAAAAAGAACCCGCCTCCCCATTCAAAACCATAGACATCGGCGCCATCGTTATAGTGAGTCGCGCCAAATATGGTTGTCGTATCCCAGGAAATGTATGCGGCCGTCTCGGGTGTCGTCCCTGCATCTTCCACTTCATGGTAAATGCTGGCGTAGACGGGATGCGCCGCCATTAAAACGCCAGCCAATACAAGTGGCCGGCAAAACTTCCCGAATACTGATATCAATCTCATCATGTCCTCATTAAAATAATATGTCATATGGATGGAAACACTTTATTCCATTGGCTTCGACCACGCACCTGCATCCATCGGCCCTTTCTATTCCGTAAATGCGGAAACCTCGTCTATTAGGCGTATTCATCGTTTCGCCATTCAAAACCATGCAGAATTTCACTGACTGATCATTTGGTTCGAACGATAGGGATGCATCATACTCATTCCAAGGCAAAGTCCAATTGGACTAAAGTACACCTATCGATAGTCAAGAGAGCGTGAAAGCCACCAGGAGGCCGAGCGATCCGGACTGCAAAAGACGCTCCTGTTTCGTCGATGCCATACAGCAGCATGGGAGCAACGATGAGATCGATGCCGGACGGGTCGAGCAACGTCAGGATGTTGTGTTCTTCCTTCAGCCCTTCAACCTGAATCTGACAATCGGGGGGGATGAAGTAAGCGGTTTTTAGAGTGCGGAGCAAGGCGCAACGATGCGGAATGCAACCGCGCAGAGCAGTGGCGATGGCCGAGCGAAATCACGAGGGTGCGTTTATGCCTTTAGGCAAACATCCAGCATTCAAGGTGAAAGCGTTGCCACCCAGCGGCTATGGCCTTTCGACCCTGGCTGAGCAACTGCCGCCCCTTTCCGACCATTCACGTAAGAAAAATCCCATAACTCAGCCGTGGTTGATCAATGCGGAGCCTTTTCATGGCTGTATTTCCGGCAATGCTCCAGGTAACTTTTCTCGTGGTTCGCGGCAAGTTCTACGATACTGGACCATAGCCAGGAGGGTACATCCAGACCTTTTGCGTGGTTATGCTGAAGTTTTTTTTCCACAACTTCTGTGTGGCAACGTCCATCTGCCGTGCATGGGCCTTGCCTACTATAGCGGCGAGATATCGTGCCAGCTTTCGGGCTTCATCTTGAGTCAACTGTTTTATCTGGATTTTCATATCTTGCGGAAGCAACTCGCGTATAAAGACAGAACGCCCCAAAATCTGGGCCGCGACCATGCGATCACCGAGATATGGCGACAGGCGACGCGCCCCTTCGAGCACCCGTTCGCCATTTCCCTCCGGCATGCTGCTGCCAGGATACGCAGGCGCAACGGCTTTGACCGCCTCCTTGATATCTATCAGGCAGCGGCCTGTTTTCCCGTTTTTACCGTTTTTAATGTCCAGTAGAACGGCATAGCGTAGTTGTCCGAGCGAGCTACAGCCTTTTATCCAATAGGCCGCATCAAGAACTTTGGCGGCAGTGTTTTCGTTTTTCGTGTCGGTCGGGGTGATATGACAAAATACGTTTTTCTTCTCGAAGATCTTTTCGATAGTCTTTTTTTCTTCTTTTGAAATTGGCCAGAATTTCTCTCCCAACGGAATGTTCGGCCTAAGATCTTCAATCCGTTCCTTGGCCAGGTCCTTCCAGGACCGGCTTGCGGCCTCTTTCACCGTCATCTTGATCATTTCAGGTCGAGGAGATTCGTCTTTTTCCTTATTTTCGTCAAAGCAGTCCTCGTAGCCCGCCATTAACTGCTCAATTATCTGTGTAGTTACAACCCCCGACAAATCAGAATCCCGGGCAGCGGTTGCAAGAGACAAACCAAGCCGTATCAAGTCATGCGCCGGGTTTCCGATTACAGTCTGATCCAAATCCCTTATCTGTACGTTGATTTTGCCTTCGATATTTCCGATCGGACCCAGATTGCCTACATGACAATCACCTGCAATCCAGACAGGCGGGCCTTGGGGCAGCGCGCGCCCTTTGACACCGCTCAGCCACTCATAAAATTGAGCCGTATTGCCCCTGACAAAAGCCTGCACGGAACGAGCCATTTTATGCCTGCGATAAGCCGCGAGGGTCGCGTCTCTGGCATCGGGAGCGGGAGGCTTGCTTGGTGCCCGTTTCATTTAAACCGTTAGCTTCTGGCTGTGGAATCTTCCAAGAAGATCTTGGCTAATATCGGTCGAGAGGAGCAGGTCCAGAATCCGGATGTTTGTTTCTGGTATCGTGATGCGGTTCAGATCCGGTGATGGATTTCGCCTCCTCGTGCGTCTCTTGTTTTTTGTTGGCGCGATTCTCTATTTTCTCTTCGACTCGATTCCCACGGGTTTCTTCGCTGACGAGAATACCTTCATCCGATTCCTCAGGCAGTTGATCCACTGGCTCATCTGTCTTTAATTCATCACCTTTATTTTTTTCGGACTTTTCCATGAATGTCTCTCCTGCATTAAAATTAATTTCGCCAAAGCTGCAACATTTTTGATTTTCCTGAAGCGCGAGCGCAAGTTCCGTTCGCTAGCGCACAACCCAGGCTATTCAGCATTAGCGCCGCAATAAAGGCAATAAAAACCATGCAGATACAGTGGGATTCTTATGTTTGCTAACGAACAGAGTTTCGCTACACGCATCCCCATTATTGTCGAGCCACTTTTATTGATGTGGCGGTCATTCCGTATAAATCGAATATTAAGGAGAAGAAACCGATGAAAAATTTACTCATATTGACAATTGCTTTGATGCTTCCCGCGTTTGCGGCCCACGCGGAAACAAACAAGAAAGGCGATCTAAATGATGCTGAAATTGCCCATATCGTAGTTACCGCCAATCAGGTTGATATCAATGCCGGCAATCTTGCCAAAAAAAAAGCATCTGACGAAGATGTCCATGCATACGCCCATCGTATGGTCGGCGAGCACACCGACGTCAACAAGGAAGCGAAGGAACTGGCTGCCAAGCTCAATGTGACGCCCCAGGATAACCCGATCAGCAAGAGCTTGAACGAAGATGGCAAGAAGAATCTTGAAAAGTTAGAGCGCCTGAGCGGCAAGGATTTCGACAAAGCCTACATTGACGGTGAAGTCGACCTCCACACGAAAGTAATTGATGTAGCTGACAATAAGCTGGTGCCCAACGTCAAGAACGAAGAGTTGAAAGCGTTGCTGGTAAAGGTACGCCCTACGCTTGTCTCCCACCTTGAGCATGCCAAGAAAATCCAAGCGAAATTGAAATAAAAATATTGAAGCTAAAAGTGAAAGGAGGCCAAGCCGTATCGTTTTACCTGGTCTCTCTGCATGTACAACTTGGAAATTGTGCCGGTATCATACTATTGATGGTTTGATCGGATCTTTCAACCACGAGAAAAACGAAGACTGCCATCATCGGATCACGTACGGCAAGCTCATGCTGACCATCTGTGTCAAAGCCTCTTCAACTATTACCACGAGCAGGTCAGGTAGCTGGTGCTCTTAGCTAAATTAAAATTGACAACCGGGAACCATGTCGAAAGATGCGGATATGCCTCAGTCATCCTTACGCACTGCGATTTCCTTGCTTTTAACACCTCGCGGAGCAAATTAAAAAGGGTGAGCTTCAGCTCACCCTTTTTCCCCCAATTCTATCTACCTAGCAGCCTGTCGGACCTAAAGGAAATCGGCTGCAAAAGCGTCCGGGCGGTTCATATTTCGGCGCTTTTTCGGCCAATAGAATAACTATTGGCCGAAAAATCCTCAAAATCTGCTCTCGCCAGTCACTTTTTCGCTGCGATTCTTCAAGCCCGACAGGCTGTTAGTCATTTTTATGACTTTGGCTGCCGGCCTTGGCATGCTGCGCGGAGGATCCGCCACGGCCGGAAGATGAAGAGTGGCTGCCGGAATTGCTTTTTCCGCCATGCGAGGCTTCGCCCCCTTTTCGACCGGCTTCGCGCGCTTCTGCGGAATCAAACTCATGGGCGGTTCCCTTTTCGTGAGCCGCTTTCCCGCCTTTACTCGCGATTTCGCGCTGCTTATTTTCGTCCATCGAGGCAAAACCGCGCTTGCTATTGCCGCCACTGTTTTTTGATGTAGGCATTTTTATCTCCTGATATCCAAAAAATAAAGAATTTCCGTTGACACCACTCCGACACCCAATTTTGACGCTTGAAGCGACGGCAGTGTTCTTGGGAAGCTTATCTCCACTATTAAAATTAAAAACTGAGACGTGATCTCATATTAGTGGGCGTAGCTGCTCTTTTATGTACGGCGGCGAACATAAAGCCTAAAAATTAATTCATTTGTATTTATTACGCCTGAATGAAAACAGGAACGAAAGCCTGCCCGGTTGTTTCATCCAGTCCGGCGACGGCGGGCAGTGACCCACGCAAACAGGCCAAGACCTAGAAGAGTCAGAGTACCGGGTTCGGGAACCTCACCATGAATAGGAAGAGAGATAGGGTCATTGGCCAGCGCCACATTATCGAACTCAAACGCGTACCCTGTACTCGATGCAACCACCCTGTTAAAAGCATCGGATGAATTGATGTTTACATAAAATGTGCCGCCAACTCCTTGATTGCCATTAGCCAGACTACTTACATCAAGGCCAGTAAAATTGAAAAGAAAGGTGTTGCCGTCATAAAAGGACAGCGTGTTGTAATCATCAACCGAACCCCACAGCAAGCCAAAATACTGGTGATACGCATTTAGCTGCAGCGTGACCTGACCAATGCCGGTAGTCAAATACTGAGTCTTATCTGGACCGTCAGCCTGAGAATTGCCAAACAGCATGCCATTGTTACCGGAAATGAATGGCGCGGCGTACTGCCCAGGTGCATCCGGAAGACTGGCTGTGCCGGCTCCCGTACCGCTGAATGTTACCGTGATGCCATTGGTGGTAGCACCGCCTGTGGCTGCGAGGCTATCGAAATTTTCATAAAATATCGCGCTATCGGGAGCACCGCCAACCGAAGCACTGATCACGGCCGCCATGCTGACGGACGATGCCAAAGCCGCACCAAAGACAAGAACCCCGCCCACCGCATAAAACCTGATCGCTCTATTAATCATCTAAATCTCCTCTCTTGTTTTCGTTTGTAAACATTGTTTTTGTAGAACAGCAATAATTCTTATTGCTGCTGCATAATGTCTTAAGCAAACAACGTGCCATGCAAAAAAATATCAATTACTCATATACTTATATGAAAGCAGCTATCCGACACTTGAAACATGCAAGCTTTCCCGACATATTGAAATGGGCATTAGTGTGCTTCACAGGGTCAAATGGGGCAGGCCCAACGCCAGATTGACAAGGCCTTCAGAAATTATGACCTCAGGAGTCAATATTACGGATTTGGAGAAGATCTGGATATTGGACCGAAGGACAGGCATTCTGGCACTGTTCTGTCACGCCCTGCGGCGTGAAGAGCCATGCAAGCTCCTGGTTCAAGGACTTCAGGCATGAGCGGCGTGGGATCGCGCATCTCAAATTTTCCGGCGAGGGCGGAAAAACGCGCTATATTATGATCACCGCAGACACGGCCGAAAATAGTCCGACGTTTAAGGTGAGTTATTAATTAACTCATGCTACGATAAATTCTTTCAAACATGCCATCATTGACGCGTCCATGATTCTATAGCCTTGGTTTCAGGATTCCGCAGACAATAAAAAACCCGCCGAAGCGGGTTGATCAGGGAAAGCCAGCACTGCCACCTTCCTTTTGCCAGCTTGGACTGGCAATGGAAACCGTGTACGTTGGCCTCCTGGTCACTCAATCCTCAGGAAGCCAGCCCCATCAATCCGGCTAACATCACGATCAGGATCAGCTCAAAAACGTTATTATTTTCGGTGCTTTCATCCTTACTGTTTTCCGGTTTCATGTTTTCAGTTTTCATCTTACCGCTCCATGTTTGATTAATTACGAAGCTTGCCCCATTTCCAAACATACTACTATTTGTGAATAATGTGTGAGGAATGTGTGAGGATCTCACTTTTGTCAAGGGGATAAAGACCTCTACGATCAACCGGATCAACTGGCGGAGTATGGGAGAGTTCTTCAAATTCTGCAGATGCTAACCCGGATGTTTCATAAATTGACACGCGCCCTCGCTGGTCTTTTGTTTCGTATGAAAATTTCGTTCAGTCGGGCGTATGAATAACTATGCCGCTCTTTCACAAAATCTCCCTACAAAACAAAATCCTGCGCAATCATCACGCGAATTTATGAAACATCCGGGCTAAATGGCAGCGATCAAATCCTTGAGCACCTTGAAATTCACGGGTTTAGTGAGGTGATAATCAAAGCCGCTCTCATGCGAGAGCCGGCGGTCTTTCTCCTGACCCCAGCCAGTCAACGCTATCAGCTTGATATCGTCGAATTGCGGTTGCTCGCGAATGCGGCGCGCTACTTCGTTACCATCCATGCCCGGCATGCCGATATCCATGAGAATTACATTAGGCAGGTAATCGGGAATAGTCGCAAGTGCTGCCGGACCGCTATTGGCAGCCTTGACATCGAGGCCCATTGATTCAAGCAGCATGACAAGCACTTCGGCCGCATCATGATTATCATCTACCACCAATACGCGTAACTTGCGCGCCGTGGCATCCGTTTGCGGTGGTTCAGGCGTTTTTCCGTGCATGGTCGTATCCGATAACGGCAAACGTACAATAAATTCGCTGCCTTTATCCTCCCCCTCGCTTGTGGCTTCGACTGTACCGCCGTGCATTTTAACGAGACGATAGACTAGGTTGAGTCCAATGCCGAGCCCACCCTGCGTCCCCTCACCATTTCGCCGTTCCTGAGCGAACATGTCGAACAAACGGGGCAGCATCCCCGGCAAGATTCCGATACCGTTGTCCCGCACGGATACGATGGCGTTATCGCCTTCCTGACGGGCAGTCAGCCAGATCCGCCCGCCCTTTCTGGTATATCGCGCTGCATTGTTGAGCAGATTCGTAAATACCTGCT
>JBDSOQ010000103.1:0-2862 GCA_039914755.1 Nitrosospira sp.
CATCCTTTTTTATATGCATATAGCTAAAGACGTGCTGTGCATGTTTACCACGCGAGTAATATTCGCGCCATTACCTAATAGAGGATATTCGATGATCAACTCCGAATTGCAACACGAAAAAGGCATACTCGTGCTGCATCCGGAAGGGCCGCTTGAAGCGGCAGATTTCATTTCGATAACGAGCCAAGTCGATACTTATCTGGCGGGACACGGGAAGCTGCATGGAGTATTGATACACGCAAAATCATTTCCCGGCTGGAAAAACTTTGCCGCCATGCTTGCTCACTTGAAGTTCCTCAAGGAGCATATTCGGAAGATCGAGAAAGTTGCTATCGTCGCGGATGGCGCTTTAGCGGATATCATGCCGAAAATTGCAAACCATTTCGTCCATGCACAGGTGCAGCACTTCGATTTCGTGCGCGAGGATGCCGCGTGGGTCTGGCTCAATCAAGCCAGCAACGCACAGATGAATCCGGTCGCTTGAAAGGATAACCGCGCGCAATTCACGCAATGTGCGTTCAATAAGGAGACTTGCCATGATGAAGCTACTAACCAATCTTCCTGATCAGGTAGTTGGCGTCAGCGCTTCAGGTCAGATCGATGCGAAAGACTATGAAACAGTCCTCATTCCTGCAATTGATTCGGCGCTTCAGAAGCACAAGCGGATACGAGTGCTCTATCAACTCACCACAGATTTCGAGGGTTTCACCACTGGAGCGATGTGGGATGACGCCAAACTTGGACTTGCGCACCTGCGGGCATGGGAGCGAATCGCAGTCGTAACGGACGTTCACTGGGTCGCTGATGCGACGCGAATGTTCGCGTTTCTGCTGCCGGGACTGGTCAAAGTGTTCTCGAATGAAGAGCAATCCGATGCCGAAAAGTGGATTGCGGCCTAGCGCCAATCCGCCAATGTCCGTCATCTTGCACCCTGATTAATGCCACGACCTTAATGCCGAAATAAAGCACCCCCTGCATGCAGCGGTGTATTAACTGCGCTCTAACAATCCGCTAGCTTTCAGCCAGCTTTCGCCTCAAGAGAAGCGGGCACGCACTCGACCTGGGCTTCGGTTTTACTCATTTTCGCATATGAGAAAATGCCCTCTTCCCACCACAGGCCCTGCCAAAGAGCCTGTAGCGGCAAGGGATCTGGATTATTCCTGTAGTGCGTTCACTTTGAGGTTATCCGGCAACCAGCGTAAATCGAATAACTTCGCATTAGCCACCTCGACCAGTTCACCCTTTTTCATCTTCGTTTGCGTCTGTGCTATTTGAGGGGAAACCGCCTCTCCCACCACTTCAAGCAACCGGTCTTTGGATACGTGCGACAGGTAACTCGCCGGGGCAGGTTCCCACAAGCCGGCTATGTCCAAATTCACTGCATTCATGAGTGCCGCCACGCCTTTCGATGGCGCATTCTCACGGCAGGCAAAGGTATTGGGGTCACCGCAGAATTTGGGATTTAAAGCACGTTAAGCCGTTGGCATGTTCACCTTGCTCGCAGACGATCATTATCGAGAAGCTATGAGACGCGGGCCGCGCCAGTACTGGCCTTATTTGTCCCATGTCGAAAACAGCTTTCGCTTTGAGCCGCGCAGACTGCCGAGTTTCAAGAACAGCCAGGATGGCACGCGTATGCTCATCCAATACACACAACATCTTCAGCGAATTTCCTTTGGCCAGACGATCATGAATAAAATCATACGTCCACACGCTGTTTGGCGGGGTTGCGCCATGCTAAAACATGGGATCGGGTAACGCTACTGAAATCTTCCGGCCGATCGATGCCGACAAACTTCATGAAGCCGCGCAGGTCATTTTGACTTCCGATCTACTCCTGAAGTGGTAGACGACAACTCAATTTCTTCTGATCTACTTTATCACTAGCTGGTTTTTAACCTCTTTCACTCCAGCCACCGCACCAGCCAGCGCTTTTGCTCTATCGCTGCTTGGTAACGAATCGACTGATCCGCTTAATGTCACCACGCCTTTTACGGTGTCAACACTGATTTGTAGCGTTTTGAGACCGGGCTCGGCAAAAATGGCTGCTTTGACCTTGGTTGTAATCTCGGCGTCATCAATAGCCACACCGGCTTTTTTGCCTTCCTCGCCCAGTTTTTCACCGACTTTATCGGCCGCTGTACCTATTTTCTTGCTGGCTTCACCAACCGTTTGGTCTATCTTTTTACCTTCGGTCTCTGCAGGCCCCGGCTTGTCGCATGCGGTAAGCCCAACAACGAATAGCATCGAAATACCGATTAATGTGAAATTCTCTAATACTTTCATTTTGGTTTCCTTTTTAATTTTGTTTATATCGCCAAAAAATAAATCCTCAATCGATTGGCAGATCAAATGAAGAACACCCCACGACCGCCGCTGAAACAAATACCCGGAGAGCCGTCCGATGACGAGCCGATCTAAGCTGTTACTTAACCCACACGTCATTCGCAAGAATTCGCGGGCCGATCGCACTGCCGAAGGTGCGAACAGCATCTCCCTGTTATTATGCCTATTCAATTCCGAAGTGCAATTTTTGTAAGTGATTTAGGTGGCGAGCTGCGTTAATATCGGGTACGGTCACAAAAATTATCGATGTGGATCTGAGTCAGCTCTTCATACCGACATTAAGAACCAATATCCAGACACGGCAAGTTTCCATTTCCAAACACATACATAGCATAATTAAGAAACCTGTCGAATGTGCGGTAACTAACCAACACAAGCTCGACTATAAGCTGTTCTCTCCGATGGGCATCAGATCAACCGAAAAATCGATTAATTCCGTCTATCGTTCTATCGGCTGCGATGGTATTGGCAGCCCCGGTTTTTGCGGGGCAGTCACGAAGTAAAGGTGCAGTTGAC
>JBDSOQ010000127.1:0-4496 GCA_039914755.1 Nitrosospira sp.
CAGTCCGCAGCGCGTACTATGCTCCCCTGATAAGTCTGAGGATCCGCCTGGTATAGCGCCCACGCTACGGCTGCGGTGTCGTCCAGATCCGGGTAATGAGGGTTGGCATACTGGAAGGCCCAGCCGCCGCCTGGCAAGTTAGGGTGGTCTTCCTGCCAATCCGCGGGCGCATCGAGTATCTGTTTGGGGATGAGCCAGTCGAGCGCATCACGGACGGGTTTTTGATCCATATCGGCGCTTTCCTGCATGGCGAGGCAGGTAAGGACGGTGTCACACACGGGCGACGTACACGGCTGGCACCAGGCGCGCTGGCCTTCCTCCACCAGCAGCCCTTGTAGCGCCTGGCGGCATTGGTCTCGATAAGGATGATCGTAGGCATAGCCCAGCAATGCCAGTGCCTCGCCAGCGTTCACGATGGCAGGAAAAATTCCTCCCAGACCACAATCGCCGTTTAGTCGCTCCACGATCCAATGTTCAGCTCGGCGTATTGCAATACGGCGCAGAGCCTTCGGAATGAGCGGCTCGAATAGCGAAGCGGTACGCTCAATTATTAAAAACAGGCGGTTGAGACGAGTGCGAACCGGAAAATAGTCACGCTCTTCCTCCGGAGGCACCGTAAACAGTTCACGGACATGAAT
Source organism: Nitrosospira sp. (assembly GCA_039914755.1). Taxonomy (GTDB): domain Bacteria; phylum Pseudomonadota; class Gammaproteobacteria; order Burkholderiales; family Nitrosomonadaceae; genus Nitrosospira. The sequence continues at coordinate 639 of JBDSOQ010000127.1, forward strand.
CTTGCGCGGGTTCGCCGCACGCGCCTTCAAGCTGCATAAAATGGACAGCGGTATTGTAACGGTACGAGACCAGTAAGCAATCTTGCTCAGGTGGAAAGGAAACCAGCGAGGCAGCAAAATGATTTCCACCGGCACGAATGGAACGCCGCGCCAGGGAAGCTGACCGTACATGGCAAGCAGTATGCGGGTGAACACATTGGCCCGTGCGGCCCCCCCATGTTTTAAAATGGCGGCACGGGCACGCGCCATGTGCGGCGCATCGGGCGAATCACCTACAATTTTCAAAGCATAATATGCCTTGATCGTACAGCTAAGGTCGAAATGGCCTCCATAATACAACGGCCAGCCACCATGCTCGAGGTCCTGCTTTTCACGGATAAATCGGGCAAGTCTGACTTCCAGGTCTACATCGACATCATCCATGAAGTGCATCATCAATATATACTCCGCCGGAATCGTGCAGTCTGCCTCCAGCGGAAAACACCAATGACCGTCTTGTTTCTGTAGCGACAGCAACGCATCACGCGCTGCTGTCAATCCATCTTCCAGCGACATTTTGCTGGTTGGACCAATCTGTTGAGAAGACAATGTGGCGGTACCTCCGAATCTATACATTAATTTTTACACAAGTCGCGCTTCTAGCTGAATTCAGGATGAAAACCATCCGTATGATAAGAAAATAACGAAAGAAATTCATGAAATTGTGTTCTGCATGGACTTACTATGCGCCATGCCGCTACGCGCGTTTGGCGCTTGGGGGAGAGAAATGCCTTACGATGAGATCGATGCTGGCCGATCCTCAAGCCAATCAAGCCTATTGCGAACGCTCGTTTCAGCGCGATGCCGCCGCTTCTGGAACGTTCTGCCCGAGGTCTTCGTCCATTGGGTCTTCATAGCTCTCGGGTGGCGGATCTCCATCATAAATCAAATGCTTGCGTTGTTGCAAAAACCCCTCTCGCACAAATAGATAGGGATCCAGCGCCGCCTGGTCACGTACTCGCATGGGGCCGGATAACCTTGCTCTTCTGTCGATAATGCTTAAAACCGTGACAGGACCTACGATAGCGCTACTGGCGAAGGTGCCCGCATAAAATAAAAGGTTGCTGAAAACGCTTACCGGTATTCCCGGCGCATCACGATAGGTGCTGGGGCCGATCAAAGGAACAAAAAGATAAGATCCTGTATTGACACCCCATACGCCAAGTGTTTGCCCAAAGTCTTCGTCATGTTGCGGCAAGCCCATGGGCGCCGCCATGTCGAAGAAGCCGCCCAGGCCGACCGTTGAATTAACGACGAAACGGAGGCTGTCCTGGAAGCCCTGACGGACTTTTCCCTGCAAAAAATCGTTCAGGATAACGTTCGGATACGCGAGATTGTCATAGAAATTTCCAATCGAACGCACCATGGGGTCAGGTATGTATTTTATATAAACATCAGCAACCGGCGCCAGCAGGTTTCGGTCGATCGTATCCGTGAAGTTATAAAACTTGCGATTGGTTGCTTCATTGGGATCAATCGGATTTATGCCGGAGTCGCTCGTTCTTACGGTAGCGCATCCCGCGAACAATACGGCACATATTGCCAGCAGAACAGTTGTCCGGTGGTTATGTATCATGATCAGTTAAGATAAGCATGACTGCTAATCTCCAGGCATTGCTACTTTGATAATGCAGCGGTCGCTCCAAGTGGGGAGTATAAACAATAAATGACAATTTGGCGTATAACTTCGCTTACGTAAACAAAGGGAGAATAAGCCCGCCGGGACATAGCGGTGATCTGGTCTCTTGACCCTTCATCCTCATTCCCGCATTTATTCGCCGGGACGTCAGGTTTGGTCATACCTTGATGCTTTGGGCAGGCGCCTTCAATAAGATCGGCAGTATTACCAATGTACAGAGGAGCGTAAAAGTCAGTCCCACGGTAAGCATTATTCCCATACTGGCGGTACCTTCATGCGACGAAAACATAAGGCTTGCGAAATCGACCAGTGCAGTCAAAGCACTATAGAAAATAGCCCTTGCGGTACTGGTGTGGATCAAGACTTCGCTCACCAGCTCGTTATTCAGGCTTCGGTGCACCATGTGCAGGCTACTGTCGATGCCGAGACCAAGCAATAACGGCAAAGCAATGATATTGGCGAAATTGAACGGTACATTCAACACGACAGTGAACGCCGCGGTGAACAAACTGGACAGCAGAAGCGGGGTCAGGACCAGCAGGGTATACTTCACACTGCGCAATATTATCAGCAGTGCGGCGATAATCCCCGCCAGCGCCAGCAAAAATGCCTGGATAAATGCCTGCACCACCGCCTCACCTGCTTCAAGGCTCACCATGGGCGCCCCCGTGGCGTTCGGCGAGACTTGTTGCACCGAACGCACAAAACGCCGCAATGCATCGTTGTCGTTAAGATCTTCAGCCGGATAGATCGCGATCCGGTACTCGCCCGAGCGGCTTTCCCACCGGCTGCTCAGCGATTCCGGCAGGTCCTGCATGCCAAATGGGACAGCTTCAGTAGCGATCCGCAGGCTCCGCAAAGCGGAGGGCAGCGTAGTCAGAAGATCAGCCTCCGCCGACTGCAGCAAGTGACTTCTCTCGTCGGCACTCGCCGCATCGAGCCGGACAAACAGAGCGGCAAGAGACGCTTTGAGAGCGCGAACACTTGCCAATGCGGGATGGTCGGGACGCTCGGCGATAAATCGATCCAATGCAGCGGCCAGCGTATCCAAAGATTTACGCTGGCTTATCTGGGCTTCACCGCCCGTCGGCCGAGCCTGCGTTATATTCGTTATCGGTCCCATCGTAAGTGCCATTTCCTCGATAAGCGAAAGTTTCTCTTCCTGCTCTGCTGGCACCAGGTCGAAGATGGTGACCACCTTGGCCACTTCAGGAAGCTTGGCTAGCTGCTGTGCCAGACGTTCTGTTTCTTTTCGATCGCCGGCCAACGCAGTCGCATGCCAGGGGGAATTGTCGACGTCCAGAAGAAGTTCCTTGAACGTCCGTATCGCTTCTCCATTCTGCGCTTGCATATTCAGCAGGTTATAGTCAAACGTTACCCGAGGCAGTATTGCAAGAGCAGCTATCAAAGCGACGAAAGTGACGGCATAGGTCAACTTGTGCCACTTCAAAGATAGCTCAAGCACTTTCCCCACTGAACTCCTTGTAGTGACTTTCGTTGACAATTTCCTGGGAAAATAACGTAGCAGAGCGGGCCCTATGGTAAGGGTAACGAGCAGACTGATTATCATGCCGGTACCGGAAATGATCCCCAATTCCGCGACTCCGCTATAATCGGTAGGCATGAATGCGTAAAAACCGATGGCGTTGGTGATGGTACACGCAGTCAGTGCCGCTCCGGCATCGCCGCCGGACAGGTGCATGGCTTCGGCCGGCGGAGTACCGCTTTCCAGGATCTCACGATATCGGAGCAGAAAATGGATGGCAAAATCAGCCCCCAGGCCGATATACAGCACCGCAAATGCGATAGAGATCAGATTCAGGTGGCCGACCGCCGCAGTGGCAAACGCTGCGGTAAGAAGCAAACCCATCGTCAGGCAAACGAGCACATTAATTATCAATCCCGCATTATGCATCGCGAAGTAGAGCACTATGGCGACCATTACAAATGTAATGATTCCGGCATACTCCATTCCACGCAGCGAACTGTTGAGTTCCTCCTCGGCTAACGCTACCTCACCGGTAATTCGCAGTCGAACCGGCCCATTTTCCGACACGCCGACATCTTTTGCGGCTGCATAAAGGGCGGCGATGGATTGCTCCGCCGGTGATAGCTGCGTGTAATCAAGCTTCGGTTTAACGACGATCAACTGCTGGTACTTATTCTTCTGCGGTTCGCCG
>JBDSOQ010000009.1:0-5840 GCA_039914755.1 Nitrosospira sp.
CGCTCGTGATCGAAATGCGTGATCTTCTCGCGGAGAATAAAATCTTCCAGCAGAGCAGGACCGCGATAGCCGGCTTTCAAGGAATTTTGATTGTCGCCGACAGGCACACCCAGGTTGGTCGTCAACACTTGGCCGCTTGAATCGGCCCGCACCCGGTCAAGCGATTCATTGCCGGCATTGAAGCCGGGCTGTGGATCGCCACTGCCCGTTTTATCGGAGCCGTTCATTTCGGTCAGCGTGCTCCCCGTCGTAGCGGGATCGGCAGGCTCCACCGTCTGCCCTTTTTCCGGCATGCCGGAAACGTCTCCGTACTCAAGCGCCTTGTTGGTATTGTAAGGCATCGCCGCAGCAAGCTCCTGCGCGCCGGCAAGCTTGGCAGTGAAATCATTCGCTGGCGCGCCGTCCTGATGGGCGGGACCGCCGACGGTAGATCGATTGTCTGTTTTACCGGGTGTCTTCATATGATCTGCTCCTGAGCGTAATCGAGGGATTTTTGGCTAACGATCATATTGATCTCTCCACGCGGCTGCTTCCGTGCGACATCATACATAAGGAAGCTATTTCTCCGCCCGATCGCGATCTGTGGATAACGGGTTCAGCCACATCACTCATTTCCGCCAGTCATAATTGCCCCGGCCTGCTCTGAAAGGTTGCCAGGCACACAACTGCTGCAACCGCGGCGAGCAGGCAGAACATTTCAAGGCGAGCGTGAAAACGGGCGAGATTACCGCCCTAAAGGCGCGTGCATTTGAGGATAACTCTTGGGATTATCCAAGTAGCTTGAGATATTCACTGGCAAAAATACTAACAAACGCCAATATTATTAATAATGCCCGCATGACGGGTTGCTCGAACATGGGTTGAAAAGCACCGTCGTTGAAGCCGTTTATTCTTTCAATGGCATTAGCTACTTTTTTTTGGTCGCACCTATTATCTTTACCCAGTTTTTTGGCGCTCTTGATAACGGAAATTTTAAGTTGCTCTGCCTCATATCGAAGCATAAAGCCCGAAAAGAATAGCAGTGAGATGCTTGCAGCAAAAGTAAAGCCTTTGCTGAGCGGGAAGTCCTGATTATCAAAATACGTGATTTTGGCTATTAACATCAACATAATACAAAGCATTGGATAATAAATAAGTCTGTCGACTACCCGTGTTCTTTCTGCGATCACGGCAACAATGTCTTCAAGTGACTGAAGTGTCTTATCTGCGTCATTAGCCTTAAAATTCTCCGCGAGTAGGGGGTGTTGTTTACGCAGCTTTTGAATCCAGTAAAAGCTCAGCCTCACAGAATCCAGTACAAAAAAGAGCAATATCATGATCACCACAAAACTAATTACTCCTGTCCAGGAAACCCAATCACAAGTGGCGCCTCGACATGGCAACGGCCAAGGCGGTAGTAAGTAAATAAGTATGGTTTCGATGATTGCAAAGAATAGCCATATTCCGACAACACGACTCACACGGTGATAGAGTAAGCCATAGTGATAATATTGCCGCCACAAGCCGACCTCATAATTTTCCTTACTTGCGTAATTACGTGATCCATTATTTGAGAGAAAGAAAATAGATAGTAATTTGTGTAAAGCGCGACGTATTAGGTAAGAATTTTTATCCTGATTTGTTTGTGCTGGCTGGTAATTATCTTTTTCTATCCAATCCTTGACAGAATTGAAATTAAATTCATCTTTCCTTTTTTCAATGCTATATAAGTAGGGAATGGAGGGAAGCACGAGTAACACTAAACATTGCCAAAACGGAAACCATGATGGATAGACATCGTTAATGGCATAGACGATAAAAGTCCATATAAAAATAAAGCAAGGCCACGATCCACATTCGTTTGGGCGAACTTGAAAATATTGCTCACCCAGGCTTGAAAAATATTGCCTATTTAGGATGGAAAAATTCTCGTCAAGTTCTCCTCGGGCTCTAAAGAAAAATGCGCCGGCCAGTGAGATTGCAATAAGTTGTATGAATACGGTAGGCCAAAGGCTGGTGCCATCCGTAAAGCTAAGCGGCTCTCCTGAGTCATCAGTAGCAACAAACAAAGCGATACCATATATTGCCGATATACCACTCAATAACCAGATGAACGATTTTCTGGAGTTGGGGCGTATTACCCAGTAAAAAACAATCAGAACCGATATAATCGCCCATAGTAGCCATAGCCGAGATTTGGCTTGTTCTAGGGTATCGTCGGAGGGGTGGTAGCCGTTTTTCCCCAGTACCGAACCCAGGCGGACGAAACCGTTTCGACCGATTTCAAAAATTTGTGGTGAGGTAGGTTCAGATTTTTTGAGATCGTCGTTGACCATGCTGATAGTTCGGTAAAAAATGTTGGTCTGTTGGCTATCTCGAAAGGCAGGAAATTGTCCCTGATATGATTGTTTTGGATATCGTGACTTGTCTTCTTCAGCTTCATCTTTATCTCTATCTTTCTCTCTAAGTAGTAGATTGAAGTCTGAAACTACGACCAAGTTCCTGGTCGTGGGCCAATACTGTGGATTAAGCATTTGCGCGTCCAGATCGGTTGTAAAAACCAGAATATCCGGCATTTTCGCGCGCAAGGCTTCAAGTATTAGTAGTTTGTCATTAAAATTACTGCCGAAAACCCCTACCGCTTTTATGCCGCTATTGCGTTTCTGTAGGTCTATTTCATTATGAGAGCCTTTGATTTGCTCTGCCAATCGATGAACGTAGTCCAATTGACCTGGGCCGAGGGGTAGCGATGATGGATTATGTAGATCGATCACAGAAAGGCGATCAGCCCGTTTGTTGGCTGCTTGATCTTCGGTTTTATTTTGTTTATTGATTTTTTTCTGATAGGCATCCAAACCTTTTAGATAGAAAACGTTTTTTATTTCACAGGTACTGCTTTCGGCATCATCAACGCAAGGTTTGTCTTTGGGAAAAGAGTCACGGAGAGAAACACGGAAGTTATTGGACAGGTTACGTACATTTTCTGAATCCTGTTCTGTAATAACTATTACTTCAGATGATTCCCTAATATTACGTAGCGCGAGTTCCGAAGTTAGTTTTTCAATAAGCGCCTTGTTCCCGACATCTCCGGCGCCAGCCGGCTTGATGATATTAGGAAGGTTCTGATCAAGAATGTTATCTAGATCATAAACATAGAAATTAATATTTTTCCCTTTTGATATAAGCAGATTCTCGAGCACAAAAGTCAATTTGCCATCAAGGGTAAATATTTCACTATTCAGCCAGGCAACTATAATGTCAGGTTTATTTTTGGATTCAAAATGCTCCCAGCGCACGTCATATTCCTTGTTGCTGCTGTTTTTTTGACTAGAGCAGAAGTGCGAACGGTTTGGCTCCGAGGGGCGATAGCCTGATTCTATTAGGCCTGCAATTACTGCGTAATGATGCCTGGTTCGCACCTCCTTATTTTCTTTGGTATTGGGCCAAACTTTTAACAACGGAGCCAATATTTTTACGTCATTTTCAATATGGTTTATTTTTTCATTTAGCTGAAATTCGCACTCTTCAGATCCTTTTCTCGGATCAGGTTTTTCAAACGTAAAAGGATGCTGCCACAACCAGCTTTCATCAGGTTTTTCAAACGCAAAAGGATCCTGCCACAACCAGCTTTCATAAGCATATCCAGTAGTACGTGGTGGGTCTTGAGGTTGGCCGTATGGATCAGAGGGCCGGAATCCTTCGATTGAGCGGTCATACCAGATCAGGAGTCCAAATATGATGAGTAAAGCCAACCCGGCGAGGGCTAGGTCTGGCTCTTTTATCGGAGGTATCATCCTGCTACTGTTTTCGGAGGTATCATCTGCTATATTCCTTGAGTTATCGTCAAGTTGGGAACGGCGGGATGATCAGGCGGCGACTTTTTGATAATTTTCTATTTCTATAAAGGCATGCAGCCGCCTTTGGTACTTCGGCTCGTAAGCCTGCGCGGATCGAGCGCGCGAAACAGGCAGCCGTTAATCCATGACTTTGCAGAGATGACATAAGACCTCACGAGATCTCTTTCACGCACCAAGCGTAGCAATATCAATATAGTCTATTTTTCGATAGTCCTGATTTGGTGCTCGATGAAGCAGCGCGAACATTTGGCACGCGTCCTTTTCATGGCATCCGCATTCTTTGCGATTCAAAAAATGAAGCATGATGAACCTGAGCCCATAAATAGGGTCGATTGCCTGATTATTGGCGCGCAGGACCCGCCAGGCTGACGGCTACAATTTATCTTGCGCGGTTTCGTCGCATGATTATGATCGTGGATAGAGGATTCAGCCGCGCCTCGCTCATTCCCACGAGCCATAATTGCCCAGGGGGGTGTCCGGCACGCAACTGCTGCATCTGTTGCGCAAACAGGCGGAGAATTTCAATGTGAGCGTCGAGGTGAACGAGGTTACCGCCCTGAAGCGAACTGACAACGCATTCGAAGCGACTACAGCCGGCAGCACCGAGAGCAACGGGGTTTCTTCAGCGGTGCGTGCAGCGATAGTATTATTAGCGACCGGCATAGCGGATAGAATCCGTAATATCCCTGACTGGCTAACCGGCGTTAAGCGCGGCCTTATTCGCCTGTGCCCTATTTGCGACGTCTGTGAAGCAAAGGATCAAATGATTGCAGTGCTATCCTCTTCGGCGCAAAGCGGGATGAAGCATGCCTTGTTCTTGCGCAGCTATACTCCCAACCCGACCTTGATCCTCTCCGAAGCGATGTTGGAAGAAGCCGCAAGAAGAAAACTTCGTCGGGCAAACATGATGTAATCGAGGATAACCCCCGCAATATTCGCGTCACCGGACAGGCCAAGCCCACGATTACTCTCTCGGATGGCAAAGAACTTTACTTCGACGTCATCTATCCCATGCTGGGGGAAAGTCCGAGATCGGTGTTGGCCATCCAATTAGGCGCCAGATGCAATAAAGAAGGGAAACTCATTGTCGATCGTCATCAACGCACGACTGTTCCTGCTTTATACGCCGTGGGAGATGTGATTGACGAACTGAACCAGATCAGGTTGACCACGAGCATGCCGCGCTCGCGGCCACGGACAGTCATAACCGGTTGAACCGGTCTCGCACCCAATGAAGGCTGTGGTAGAGGCAGGCCCGACGCGGACAGTCCCGGCAAAACCCAGAAATGAGCGGACCCGAGCTATTACCGAACGGCGGGCCAGACCAGAATAAGCTTCTTATACTGCCCCTTATGAATGTCCAACTGGCGATAAAGCTTTCTCGACTGGTAGGTGGCATCCAGGGAGTATTTTCCCGGGGGCAGTTTTACCAGCAGGAAAGGACCCTCCGCAACCGTATCCAGCACGATCTTGCCCGATTCATTGGTGATGGTCACCGGAACGTCACTGATATATTCGGCGCGAGAGACTCCTGTCTGTGCCAGTTCGAGCGTGAGCGGCCATGAAGTTGCTTCCTTCTTTATAGCCACCGATTCATCCTCGCCGATACCGCCTGACAGGAATGCTATCTCACCTTGCGTCTGCGTGGCCGGCAAGGATGTGCCCGGGCTCGTGTTATCGTTCCCGGCAAATCCCGATGTCGAAAAGACGGCGAGAAATATCAAGGCTAAAACTGCTTTCGAGATTGAAATCCTCTTCATGAGCGACTCCTCGTTAATGAAAAAAATGCCTGGCGACAGCAACGCATCCTGCCCCGCAACGCGACAACATGCCGTGCCCGGTATCCCCCTGTCACGTGGGTAGCGCCGCACTCGGCCGATACGTTTTCGTGCTTGGGCAAACGCCCCGGTCAAGAGATTTTGCCGGCCTTTTCATCTTTATCCCCGGAAGGATTATCCCCGCCATTTTTCCCAGGATCCTTGCTTTCGGCAGTTGAAGGGGACG
>JBDSOQ010000169.1:0-4833 GCA_039914755.1 Nitrosospira sp.
GTAGGCTCGCAGAGCCGCCTAATGGATTATCTGGGTTCAATATACTCTTACCGGCATGCCCATCGTACGCGTCGCGCTTGATGTTCCCCTGAATATTCTATTCGATTATCTTGCACCGGATACCGAGATAACGGCGCAAGATATCGGGAGGCGCGTGCGCGTTCCCTTCGGGAGGAATACGAAGACCGGGTTGATCATGGAAGTGACTACTCACTCTTCTGTCGACCCCGCCAAGCTCAAGTATATTACCCATATATTCCGGGATATTTCCCCTCTGCCCCCGGCATTGCTTTATCTATTTCATTTCTGTAGCAAGTACTACCATCATCCTCTGGGGGAGGTGGTCATGAATGGACTGCCGACCCGGCTGCGCAGCAATAAACCTTTTATGCAGAATTTTCCATCTGCATTTCACTATTGCCTCACCGCAGCGGGGCGCACCGCTGACGCCTCAGCTATTCCGGCCCGCAGTATCGTCAAACGAAGACTTTTAGCAAAACTGAGAGAATCGGGTGCAATGACCGGCACTGAGGCAAAGCAATTTTCGCAGCGGGCTCCCAAGGCCCTGAAGGAACTGGTAGCGCTCCGGTGGGTTGAAGAAATACCCGTTACGCCTTTTGAAACTTCGGCTTCCGGCGCCAAAACAGCGCCGGTACCTGTCCTTACCCCCGCGCAGCAAAACGCCATCGATGAGGTTGCTCCAAAAATAAATGCGTTCAACACGTGGCTGCTGCACGGGGTTACCGGCAGCGGGAAAACCGAGGTATACCTGCGTCTGATTTCACTGCTGCTGCGACAAGCGCGGCAAACACTGGTGCTCGTTCCTGAAATCAATCTGACACCACAGCTGGAGGCCGTCTTCCGTGCGCGCTTTCCCGCGGTGAAACTGGTAAGTCTCCATAGCGGGCTCAGCCCTTCCGAACGTGCGGCCGGCTGGCTGCAAGCGCAGCAGGGCGATGCGGAAATAATACTGGGCACTCGCCTGGCGGTATTCACGCCATTGCCAAAGCTTGGGCTGCTGATAGTGGATGAGGAACAGGACGCCTCATTCAAGCAACAGGATGGCTTGCGCTATTCTGCGCGAGACGTCGCCATCTTTCGTGCCAAGTATGCCGGTGTGCCGGTAATACTGGGCTCTGCCACTCCGTCGCTTGAAAGTTATTACAATGCCATGTCCGGCCGCTATCTCAGGTTAGGGCTACCGTCGCGCGCGGTAAAGAACGCCGTCCTGCCAATGGTCCGCTGTATCGACACCCGAGCCGTAAAAACCAGAGACAGCTTTTCCGAGCCGGTGATCGCCGCTCTCGAGAAGTGTCTTGCGTTAAATCAGCAAAGCCTGGTTTTCATAAACCGGCGCGGTTATGCGCCGGTACTGCTATGCAAGTCATGCGGATGGACGGCGGTCTGTCACCGCTGCGCCAGCCGCTTGGTCGTGCACCTGCGTGAGAAAAAATTGCGTTGCCACCATTGCGGTCATCAGGAGCGATTTCCCGGCGTCTGCCAGGAATGCGGGGATCAGGACATTGCTCCCTTCGGGCAGGGCACCCAACGGGTGGAGGATGCGTTAGTCCAACGTTTTCCCGACGCTCGGATCATGCGCATAGATCGCGATAGCACAAGCCGAAAAGATGCTTGGGGCCGGATGCTGAAAGACATTCAGGAGCACCGCGTCGACATTCTGGTTGGGACGCAAATTCTCGCGAAAGGGCACGATTTTCCTAATTTGTCGCTAGTGGTCACCCTGAATTCCGACGCCTCGCTGTTCAGTACGGATTTCCGGGCCTCGGAGCGCCTGTTCGCGCAATTGATGCAAGTCGCGGGCCGAGCCGGACGTGCCGATATTCCAGGAGAAGTGCTGATTCAAACCGAGTTTCCGGACCACCCCTTGTATCATGCACTACGGCAGCATAATTACGACCTCCTCGCGCAAACGCTGCTGGAGGAAAGAAGGACGGCGGGGTTTCCGCCATTCGTCTACCAGGTTTTATTGCGCGCCGAAGCGCCCAAGATTGCTATCGCGCTGGATTTTCTCGCTAGCGCGGCAGCAATGGCGCAGGCACCGAAGCAGGTCGAAGTATTCGATCCGGTTCCGGCGCAAATGGCACGCCTGAAGGGAATGGAACGCGGCTATCTATTAGTGCAGTGCAGGTCGCGTAAAAAATTGCAGGAATTTCTTGCCGGATGGCGAATAAAACTCGATGCACTTCCCAGCTATAAAGTGCGATGGATTTTGGACATAGATCCGCTCGAGTTCTGAACCCTAACAATCTTTTTTCCGCCACCCCAGGAAACACTCCTGCGAAACACGCCTTGCTGACCTGTTTACGGATACCAAAGATCACGGATTTCCACCTGCTTTGCCGTGACATGGCTATAGAAGACCTCGACCAGGTCTTTTGATTTATACTCATCATTTTTCAACACCGATAATAAAGAATGGCTTGGCAAGGCTATGCATTTCCTTGCGCTTCCTTCCTGATGAGTGAAACAAATGGCAGCCTCAAAAAAGACCAGTGCACCGGTTGAAAAAAGCATGAACACATGGTCGGGCCGATTCAGCGAACCGGTTTCCGAGTTGGTGCAGCGCTACACCGCCTCGGTGAGTTTCGACCGGCGGCTGGCGGAATACGACATTCTGGGATCTCTTGCTCACGCCCGGATGCTCGCAGCGACAAACATTATTGACGCGGATGACCTGGCGGCTATCCAGCTTGGCTTGGGCCAGATACGGGAGGAAATCCGCAGTGGCGAATTTGTCTGGCTGCTGGAACTGGAGGATGTGCACCTCAATATCGAGAAACGCCTGACCGCTCTCATTGGCGATGCCGGGAAGCGGCTGCATACGGCACGATCACGCAATGATCAGGTGGCTACCGATATACGTCTCTATCTGCGCGCTTCAATCGACGACATTATCAGCCTCATCCATGCTATGCAGCACGCCTTGCTGGATCTCGCGGAAAAGCATACCGATACAGTGATGCCCGGTTTCACGCATTTGCAGGTGGCGCAGCCGGTCGTCTTTGGCCACCATCTCATGGCATATTTTGAGATGCTGAGGCGCGATGTCGAACGATTATCCGACTGCAGAAAGCGTGTGAACAGATTGCCGTTGGGCGCGGCGGCGCTGGCAGGGACCAGTTATCCGATCGACCGTGACAGGGTGGCGCAAGAACTGGGGTTCGACGGTGTTTGCGAAAATTCACTGGATGCGGTTTCCGACCGGGATTTTGCCATCGAGTTCTGTGCCGCTGCGGCACTGATCATGACACATCTGTCCCGATTATCCGAGGAACTGATTTTATGGATGAACCCATCGTTCGGCTTCATCGATCTCGCCGACCGGTTCTGCACCGGTTCATCCATTATGCCGCAAAAGAAAAACCCCGATGTGCCGGAGCTGGTACGCGGCAAGACGGGGCGCGTCAGCGGCCACCTGGTTGCACTGCTTACCCTGATGAAGGCCCAGCCGCTCGCTTACAACAAGGATAATCAGGAAGACAAGGAACCTTTATTCGACACGGTAGACACGCTCACTGACACGCTGCGTATCTATGCCGACATGCTGACAGGGGTTCGTGTCAACCAGGATGCAATGTACAAGGCCGCGATGCGTGGTTATGCCACCGCGACTGATCTGGCGGATTACCTGGTGAAAAAAGGGTTGCCTTTTCGCGAAGCACATGAAACCGTCGCGCAGGCAGTGCGCTTTACCGATAACAGCGGCCGGGACCTGGGTGCGCTTACCCTGCCGGAGTTGCAACAATTCTCGCCGCTCATCGAGGATGACATCTTCGCTGTGCTGACTCTGGAAGGCTCCGTCAACAGCCGTAATCATATCGGCGGAACGGCGCCGGCACAGGTAAGCGCGGCCATTGCCCGCGCAAGGAAATATCTACCCTGATAAAGCGGTCCTTCAAGCGGCCACCTGCTACTTATGCCTGCCTGGCCTGAGATCTCGGCACAGATCGCCCGCTCCACCGGTATTTCATTCGTCATGGAAACAATTTCTTCCGTTGGTGGCGGCTGTATCAATCAAACACATCGGATCGAAGGCAACGGCCAGCGATTTTTCGTCAAGCTGAATAATGCAGAAAGCCTGGCGATGTTCGATGCGGAAGCGGCAGGCCTCCAGGAGATCTGCAATACCCGCGCGTTGCGCGTTCCCATGCCGATATGCTGGGGGAGAAATACATCCGAGGCATGGCTGGTGCTGGAATATCTGGAGATGGGCGGGGCTTCTCGCGGCAGCGCGGCAGCCCTGGGCACGGGGCTTGCCGCCATGCATCATTTCACCTCCGAAAAATTTGGGTGGACGCGCGATAACACGATCGGCGCCACACCGCAAATCAATCGATCCTGTGCCGACTGGATTGAATTCTGGCGTAGATACCGCCTGGGTTATCAATTGCGGCTCGCCGGCGTTAATGGCTACACCGGAAGATTACAGGCGCAGGGAGAGCAACTGTTGGAGCAGCTTCATTTCTTTTTTCCAGGACCGCAACCGGTGGCGTCACTATTGCATGGAGACTTGTGGGGCGGTAACTACGGCTTTGATCACACAGCACAGCCAGTGCTATTCGATCCGGCTGTGTATTATGGCGATCGCGAGACGGATATCGCCATGACCGAACTTTTCGGCGGTTTCCCCGAGGCGTTTTATGCCGCTTATCGGGAAGCCTATCCACTTGACGCCGGCTATGAAACGCGCAAGACGCTTTATAACCTCTATCACATACTGAACCACCTCAACCTGTTTGGCGGTGGTTATCTCCATCAGACACAGCAAGCAATCAGCAGGCTGCTTGCCGAAATTAGATAACGTTAAATCAT
>JBDSOQ010000027.1:0-13951 GCA_039914755.1 Nitrosospira sp.
AAATAGAACAGGTACTTCACAGGTCGCAATTTTCCTGGCTCCCAGGCGTGCAACGCTGCGCATTCCCGTTTTTCTGCCAACGCTCTCCGCATGCTCTAGATCAGCGGCATTGCGCGCGACGCTATACCAATAATCGCGCTGCATCGTATCATCCTGGCTTGCAATCACCGCACAACTGATACTGTGACGAGAACCGGGGTAGCCGCCCATGAATCCGAGGCTGTTGGCATACACAAACTGGGACTCGCTCAGCGAAACGCTCGCTCCTTCAGAATTGGTGATGCGCTTATCAACCGCGAACGCGGCCGCCTCACAGGTTTGGGCGAGCTGTATTGCCTGCTCCACCGGCAAATTCCACGGAAAATATAAATCAAGGTCAGGGAATTCTCGCGCCAGCAAGTCGCTATCGGCCAGCCCCGCGCAATCGTCGGCGGCTGTGTGTCCGGCAATCGACAGGGCTGCCGCAACCGTGTCGTTTATTGCCTGGGGCGCGAAATCCG
Organism: Nitrosospira sp.; assembly: GCA_039914755.1. Lineage (GTDB taxonomy): Bacteria > Pseudomonadota > Gammaproteobacteria > Burkholderiales > Nitrosomonadaceae > Nitrosospira. The sequence continues at coordinate 501 of JBDSOQ010000027.1, forward strand.
AGGTGCTTGCATGGCCGCGCTTCTGGCCGATGTAAACCGTTACCGAAAGTCCCTTATCACGATTGTACTCTATGGTTTCGACCTCTCCGCGCCGGACGGTAACACTTTGGCCGAAACCATCCGATATGTCAGTCTCGCAAGCGCTGGCGCCATTTTTTTTGGCATAATCCAGAACGTCCTGCGCAATTTTTTGAAGCACAGGGAAAGGATAGGAAAAACGCGGGGAAGGGCGGGTATTATCGTTCATGGCGATTTTAAGGGGAGGAACCTTATATTGATTAGCTGGCAAATAGCACCCGCAAGCTCGTCTTCGAGCCAAGCAGCAAATAGACTAGCCTGAGATTACATTTAACCTAAATCCGGCAGTTGAGCGCTCATTTAATAGATCAGTGTATGATTAATAACAACATTTCATATTATTTGGCGCTCACCTTTCGGGTGAGGCCGCTACGGGAGGAATTGCACAGTTTTTGCGGCACATGGCTGCGTTGCAACTTCTTGGAATGGAACGACCCTTCCGCGTCGTTGCGCGTTGCCCTGCGCCCCAAAAACCGTACACTTCCTCCCGTCCAACTACCGGATTTAGGTTCAATGACGCTATGATAGCAGTTTCTTGAATTGGGAAGCACAGTGCAAAAAACCCCAGCAAACGATTCCGGACCACTTCCGGTCAGCAAGACCCGGCGCAAACAGGAAATGCATGCGCTCCAGGACATGGGCGAACAATTGATACAGCTCGATCTCAAACGGCTGGCCGAACTTGACCTGCCGGAAACACTGGTCGACGCCGTACTTGAAGCCAAGCGGATACGCAAGCATGGAGCGCTTCGCCGGCAGATGCAATTTATCGGCAAGCTGATGCGTGACGTAGACGCGGCGCCAATACAGGAAAAACTTGACGCCTGGAACGGCCTGAGCTCGCAACATACGGCATGGCTGCATCTGCTGGAACGCTGGCGCGAGCGGCTGCTGGCGGATGAGCTGGCGCTGGGCGAGCTTGGGCAAAGGTATCCTTCCGCGGATCTGCAGCAACTGCGTTTGCTGGCGCGCAACGCGGAAAAAGAAAGGCTTGCGAACAAGCCACCCAAAAGTTTTCGTATATTATTTCATGAGCTCCAAAAAATTATTCCCGAAGGCTCGGAGTGGACCGACAACGAATGACGAACCACGGAACGCATAACTGAATAGCCGCTCCCTCCGCATGCCATGGAAAGCACGCGAGTTGGAAATAAATTTGAAATTTGAATAGCGAGCGGATATGTCGCGAAGTATCAGCCGAACTGCGCCCCTGCTTGCAAAACCGGGGCCTGTTCAGCGTTTTCCACCAACTAAAACTTGACGCCCGTTCCCACGAGTTCCGATGAGACAATTTTGTAAGAAAACCCGGCGGGGTCAAGGCTGTCCCGCTCATGGCCGCCAATCTCGGCCTGGGGATACATGAAAAACGGCAGATCTTTAAAAACGCTGTCTTTTGCCAGGGTGATATCTTTGGCATGATTAAATGCCACCCAGTTCATCTCCCATGCACCGAATAATTTTTCGCGCAGTTCAATCACTCGCGGGTTGGTGATCAGCAATGCCTCTTCCAGCGCCAGTTCGCGCACGTCAGCGGGGTCCACTGGCACCCAGCCCAGGCCGGCAAGATAAAATTCCGCCCGGACGTGCTGGGCAGTGGTGATATCATCGGATTGTCCGAGGGCTTTGTGGGTCGCTGATTCATCTATGCGAATTCCGTAATGGTCCCGTGCGGGAACGCCTGCTGCGCGCGCCAGTCCCACAAATAAAGCATTAAGGTCGGCGCATTTTCCGCCCATATTGCCGCTTTCCAGCATGAGCTTGATATCGCCCCGGCCACAGCCACGGGTTGCCGGATCGCGATAGGAATTGTCTACCACCCAGTTATAGACGGCGTGCGCTTTTTGCAGAGGCGTCTGGGCATTGGCGTCTTTGACGATTGACAGCGCAGTCTTGCGTACAATACCGTCTAGCGGTATGTTCTTTATCTGTAGCAGAAAACGTTTCACATCCGCAGGGATGGCGCCCGCGCCTCGCTCGGAATAATGCTTCAGATCAACAGAGCGATCGATCGTCTTCACAATACTGCTCACCGAGACGGTGCGTGGACCGGTACCCCGCCACTCAGCGTAAAACATGGGTGAAGATGTTCCGGGAATGGTCTCGAACTTGGCAACAGTCGGATTGCCGCTCCAGACGCTGCCTTGAGAAAACTGATGGGGTGTATCGTCGGTGTCGGGTAAGGGTACCCATAAACGCGCTTTTTTTCCGTCGGCGGGAAGCTCGAACTTATAGGTCAGGCGATAAGTATGCCGCCGTGACGGGATAACCTGTTGAGCAAACACGGATGGGGCGACGGGAAATAATGCGGCGCTTACTCCCGCCAATTTGATAAAATCCCTGCGTTTCATATTTTCTCCTGCTATAGGGGTTTCGTCTTGAAGTTTCGTCTTGAAAATCGAGAGTGCGAATCTAATACTACCCTCGCGTTAAGTCAACTGGTCAATTAATCAAATTTGTCAAATTTTTTTCTCGCCTGATGACCACTATTCCTGCCGATCCGCTTCCCGCGATTGAACTGGAAACTGGGGCCAGCCCTACTCATACTATCATATGGATGCATGGTCTCGGTGCGGATGGCAATGATTTCGTCCCGATCGTGGATGCGCTCGCGCTGCCTTCAGCCATGCACATTCGTTTCGTGTTTCCACATGCCCCTAAGCGCCCGGTGAGCATTAACCGCGGCATGGTGATGCGCGCATGGTACGACTACGACCTGATCGATACGAATGCAGGCCTTCACGAAAATATGGAAAGCTTGTACCAGTCGAAACGGGCAGTCGAGTCGCTGCTCGCGCGCGAAAATCAGCGGGGAATAAAGTCGGGGAATATTGTTCTGGCTGGTTTTTCACAAGGTGGAGCGCTAGCGCTCCACACCGGCTTGCGCTATCCGGAAAAACTTGCCGGTGTTATGGCCTTGTCATGCAATCTCCCTCTGCCGCAAACGCTGGCCGCGGAAGCGCACCGGGCTAATCTGCCAGTATCTGTTTTCATGGCGCACGGTGAAAGCGATAATGTCATACCGATGATAGTGGCGGCCGCGTCAAGACGGCAACTGGTCGAACTGGGCTATGCAGTGGAATGGCATGAGTATCCGATGGCGCACTCCGTTTGCGAAGAAGAGATAGCCGATATTGGCGAATGGCTGAAGCGGATCTTGATCTGAATCCACTCCGTGGCGTTGATCACTGGCGTTTCTGAATGAAATGGCACAGCGCAGCGTAATCTCTTACATCCCCACCTTTCCGACCGCGCAGATTGCAGCCAAATTGCAGCCTTCACAAAACTTTTACATGTGCGTGACACACCCTTCACGTAGACTATATTATGCTGTTTACGGGAACGCACCCGTGAACGTATTTGCAGTTTAAACAGAAACCGGAGGAAACCCAAATGCATGCACCCACTCAACGTCTGGAAACCGATAAGCTGCCCGGTCAATTGCCTGGTTCGGTATTGGCAAAAGAAAACGGTGCTACACAACGAATTGCGCATGTCGACGACGATCCGGATATTCGCGATACTGTGAGGCGTATTCTCGATGCAAATGGATATGCAGTCGATAGCTACCAGACGATGAGTGATTTCATCGCTTCGCTACTAAAGAATCCCGCGAGTCCGCCTGATCTGGCGATCCTCGATGTAATGGTTGAATCGATGGACTCGGGACTGGAAGCCTATGTGGAACTCCGAAAACATTTTCCCGAGCTGCACATGATATTCATGACCTCTCTCGGCGAGGAAATCCGTCCTTATTTCACGGGCATATCCGACGAATGGATTTTAATCGTGGAAAAACCAGTTGACGCGACCAGCTTTTTATCGATTGTTCGTCATCGGCTGGATGCCGCTGCGTAATATCGAATTTCCAGCAGATTCTTCCTGCAGAATTTAACATGGGGATTGCCGAATTTTCCTGGGATGCATCCAAAAATGCATCCAAAACTTCGCTCGCTTTCCCGCATGCCGGGTTAACAGGCTCGAAGCTGAGCGACGAAGTACTGATTGGTAACGCGCGCTGGTTTATCATTTTTCGATGGGGGGTTATCGCCGTTCTCCTCATTTTTCAAATATTTGCGCTCGTTGCTTCAGATATGCTGACCGAAATCGGCATTACACACCAGCAGGGATGGCCTGTTGTCATAACGGCGCTGTTATGTATTGCAAATATCAGCTGCATCTATGCGCTGGATTTTCGCAAGCGGACAAAATATAACTCCCCGTCTATAAATATCTGGGCGCAAATCATCGTCGACCTTCTATGCCTGTCGGTCGTCGTGCATTACGTTGGTAGCATTGCGACCCCGGCACCATTCTTTTATGTGTTGCACATCGCCTTATCGTGCATCTTTTTTTCGACGGTGGAGAGTCTGATCGTTACGGTTCTGGTTTGCGTCATGTATTCGGTCGTTCTATTGTTTGAAAATCCGCTTCTTTTTCTGGCGCCTCAATCCGTATTGATAGACTCCAATGCATCCGGTATCAGCTCGCTTAAAATCCATACATTTCTATGGATGTTTACGCTTGACGTGCTCTTTATCATTGTCTGGTATGTTGTTTCACGGCTGTCGATCGTTGTGCGTGTCCACGAGCGGCACATAGTGGATGCCTACGAGCAGATCAGCCGGGCACAAACAGAGAAGGACCGGTATGCCGTGCTGATGACACATCAGCTTAAAGCGCCGCTTGATGCCATTCGCAGCAAGATCGGCCTGATCAAGGGGAATTATTGCGGAGAAGTCTCGCCGGAAATAATGGATGTCATTTTGAAGATCGATGATCGAGCCGCCGGCATGGCAAGCCTTATTCTGGATGTGCTCAAGCTTGAACGATTAAAGGCCGCGGCCCGCGATCCCGCTAATTTGACGTGGGTCAATATCGGGGGTGTCATTTTGAAGTGCATCGATAAATTACAACCTATTGCCAATTCGCATCACATCGCTATCAACGCGTCGATCGAAGATTTTGTCGTGGAATGTGTTCCCAATCAGCTTGAAATACTCTTCGAGAATATCATTGGAAATGCAATCGCCTATTCATATGACGGACGCTCGGTAGAGATTGGGTCTTCTTTCGATAAGCAGAGCTTATCCGGATCGGTAACTATTATCGATCATGGGATAGGCATCAGCGATAAAGACCTTCCGCATATCTTCGACGAGTATTTTTATACCCCCAGGGCAGCGTTGCATAATAGAACATCAAGCGGAATAGGCTTATCAATAGTGAGAACCGTGGCGGAGAACAATAAACTACGCATCATGGTTTCCAGCCAGCAGAATGTCGGAACCACCTTTTCTGTTGTCTTTCAGGGCGCGAAAAGCGCCCCAGCAATAGAAAAGAGCACGCAGCAAACTGAAAGCCTCATTGCACGTCCGGCAAATTCACCCGTTGAATTGCCTGAGCCCAACAAAAATGAATCTCATCTGGCGCCTATTCATTAGAAAATAACTCGTCAACACTACCTGATAAAGCCAGCGATCGAAGCCCTTCTCCGCATTACGATACCTGCTCACTCAAGAATTTCTTCCGCATGATCTTGAGCTGTCCCCGTTGAGTTTTACCGTCGAGCCGCTTTTTCTGCGAACTGCGCGTCGGTTGGGTGGGTTTGCGATTTGGAGGCAATTCGGCTACACGCCCGATGAGCTCGTATAAACGTCTCAGCCCTTCCTCGCGGTTTTTCTCCTGACTGCGATACTGTTGCGCTTTGATAACGACCACACCCTCCCGGGTGATCCGCTGATCGTTCAGTTTCAATAAACGCTCTTTGTAAATGTCGGGCAGCGATGAGGCGGCAATGTCGAAGCGCAAGTGGATCGCGCTGGAGACCTTGTTGACATTTTGCCCGCCCGAACCCTGCGCCCGAATCGCCTTTATCTCGATCTCGTTCTCGATCGCGCCTATAGCGACGGTTATTTTGCTGGGATTTAGGATCATGTTCTGAGCAGTAGTGCCCCCGCTTCGGTTTTATCAGCCATGCTTGATCTCATCGCAGCTAGACGGGATGGGCCAATATCCATTATACGGGAAGCATGCTCCCCTCATTTTTACACATCATGCCAACGAGGCGTAAACGGCCTTGGCGAGAAACCAAAATCCAGTGTTGCCTCTGTGTGGTTAAAGCACAGATCAACATTCATTCGTGTGGCCATTTCCAGCGTTGTGCCCTGCTTATCGGACATCAGCGTCATGACATTTATCGCGCTGCGGAACATCCATGGCGGCACGGTTAAAAAACGTGCAGGTTTTCCAAGCGAACCGAATATCTTCTCGACCATTTGGCGATAACTTAACGTCTCGCCGCCACTCACGTTATATGCCCTGTTGAACGTGGCGGGCTGCTCAAGCGCCATGAGGCACGACTCCGCAAGATCATCTGCATGGACAGGCTGGCGTAGCCCCGCCGCTTTTCCCAGCAGGGGGAAAAAACCATAACGCCGAATAAAACCTGCAATACGCGTTATATTTTTATCCCGAGCACAATCATAGACCAGGGTCGGACGAAATACCGTCCAGTCTGCTTCTGAAGCACCGCAAATACGCCTGATTGCCTCTTCCGCTTCCGCCAGGCGGCCGGCAAGACGCCGTTCCCTCGCATCAGCAGAGTCGACCTTGCTAAACACACTGGTTGAACCAAAGCCGATCATCCGCTTGGTCTGGCGCAGGGCCAAAACCGGCAACAGCGGTGGCAATAACCAAAGCGGCGCCAGATGAATGAGTGCTCGCGCGTCAATAGGTGGAAACTGCTCCAGACGGCTGATATCCGACTCATGCCAAATCAACTGTTTGCCGGTTGCGGCCGCGTTTTTTTCGCCATTGCGGCTAATGGCGTGAACCTCATAACCGGCAGCGACGAGCCTGGGTAGCAAGAAGTGCCCGATTATGCTGGTCGCACCCGTGACGATAATTTTATGTGGAGAAGCAAGGTCAGGCATTGTCTTGTTAAACACCGGAACACCTTTGACGCGCTTGCACCGGGAATCCGGCGTAACGCTATTCTCGTCCCAGACCCAGTAGCCGTCCAGCGCGTCGAGCGCTATAAATTGCTGTGATTGCCCCAAAGCGCAGCCATACGCCCGTCGCCACCAGCCACATCACGACGCCGGGATACTCATGCCGGAAAAATTTGCGATAGAACCGCATCATCCCTCTGTGCTTGTGCCATTCCACAAATATGGGGCGAGAGCGGCTGCATGTTCCCTTATAGTGCACAACCGGAGCATCCGGTACGAAAAGAATCCTCCAGCCTTTTTTCCGGAAGCGCATGCACCAATCCAGATCCTCGCAGTGGAGAAAATAACCCTCATCCCAAGGACCGACATCTTCCATTGCCTTCTGGCGCACCAGCATGAGGGCACCGGAAATGGCCTCCACTTCGAGCAGCCCCCCCGGTAATGCTTGCTTGTGCAGATGAAAATCAAAAAACAGCCGTGGCCAATAACGTTCAAAGCGGTACAAGCCAAAGGCACGGACAAACGAACGCCAGGGCGTAGGAATGGCGCGGCGACCTCCAGCCTGCTCGGTGCCATCCTGGTTGATCAACAGTCCGCCGATCATTCCTGCGGAAGGATTCGTTTCCAGTACCTGAACCATGCGTGGCAATGAATCCCGCCTCAAAACACAATCTGGATTCAGGAATAAAAAATAAGGCGCAGTAGCCTGTGCGGCGCCTATGTTACAGGCTGCGGCAAAACCAAGGTTCGCAGCGTTGCGAATGATCCTGAGTTTCGGTTCTTCGGGAAAACGTTGCGTGCACAGTTCAACGCTGAAATCCGAAGAGGCATTGTCCACCACCAGCACTTCGCTTACGTGAGGCAATGCCGACCGGATGCACTCTGCCAGGATTTGCCCCGCATTGTAATTAACGATGATGACCGAGACCGGGAGTTGATCCTTAGACGTATTTACCTCAGCAGCCATGTGGCTCTTTTATCTGTCCTGTCGATCGTTGTGGGCAAGCAGATGCTTATCCAGCAAAGGAAACCTCATGTCGCAACGACTCGTCTCTCATCGGCACATCGTCCTCCGCGTCGGTAGCGGTAAGGTTGCAGCAATTCATAAACACCCATTAAAGCGGTCAAGCCGTTCCATCGCGGCTTTAGTAGGAGTACTGCCTCGCTGCACGCTTTTTATAATGCTTACGCACCATTATCAGTTTGACGCGTGTGAAGCTTCGGTAGGATGGGTGGAGCAAAGCGCAACCCATCAAAACTACGCAACACGACACATTAACCACGAACGAATATCAGCAATGTTGCTTTGGCAGGGCGTGAGAATAACCAGATGATGGGTTGTACCACGCTCCGCCGATCCTGCTGAAATCCGTACAGAGGCATATTTTTTATTGAAGCAATTCACCCCTGGTTTTGACCTTGACTTCTCATTCTCGGCATCTATGCTGAATCAGCAACCGCCGACAAATCAGCTCCCTTCAAGATGAGCGAAGAATTGGGCGGCAGAAAGAAGAGGGCGTTTAATTAAACATGCGGATAAACACGATAAATTTTCTGACTATTCATAAGTGAGGAAGTGAAATGGCACTTACCGACAATTGTGATCTTTATGGAACAGTGCACGAGGATGGCGTCAATCGAATCATTCGTCATATCATGCGGCAACGTCCATCTCTTTTTAATTATGCAACAGCCGACATCGCGAACAATCGGGAGCTGTGGTGTTCGCGAATCGATTTCACGCCTGATGTCTCCAAGTATGGGAATTCGGTTTTCACCATTATGCCACCATTACCCTTGCTGGGAGCGAGCGCTCCCCCTGTGGGCATAGGCTTCTGCGTACAGCTTACCGAGGCGAAGATCGATTTTTTTCCTGGAAATACAATTCCGTTACCGGAAGAGCTCTCTCCGCCGCTGAAGGATCAGCATTTCTCGTTGTCCTTCCGCTTCTGCGCCGCCATTGCCTGCCCGTCTCAGGATGAAATCGATCGTATTCCCTTCCCCACGCCTGCCGGTACCGATACTAACCCGAGCTTTACACATGTTCCCGCTCAACCTGATGCGCCCGTCGTGTTGCACGGGCAGCTCGAATGCTTTTGCCTGGATGTCTTTGTCATCGGGCACTTCGAGCGAAAACTCATCGCGGGCCACGAATCGCTGCTTGGCAAGGTCGATGACCTGGATATCGTCGACATCAAGCCGGATCGCCTTGAAGACAACCTCGTATGCTTCCTGAAAACGAATTTGAATGTGGTCTTGCGCCAAAAGCTCACCATCGCCATAGAGACCTTCATGCTCAGCTTCCCGTTGTTTGGGCTCGCCACGGTTACCCTCTTTCCAACCCCCAATCCCCCGGTGCCACACAATCCCGCCCTGGAAGACGATCAGCTTAAAGTGTTCGTCACCATGACTGTGATCTAAGGAGATAACGCAATGAGTGATATTACAATAGCCGCTTCCGCGAATGGCTTTACACAGCTTTTCAATGCTCTCCGCGATCATTTCAGCCTGAGCAAGTCGGATTCCGCCAGTTTTGGGCCGTTCTCGGCAAGTTATTCCGTTGCGTTACACCTGGAGGGAGGTTCGATCCAGTTGAACGACGACAATACCATCGAAGTGAAGGATGTAGATATCGTCTTCGACACCCTGAAAGTGGAGGTTTGCTTCAATCTGCCGGGCTTCTGCGTCGGCGGTTTCTGCATTATTCCCGATCCCTGGAATGGCTGCCTGGTTTCATTTCCTGGATTCTGCATCGGCGGACCGGTATGCGCGCCACTCGACTTGAGCGGTTTGGTTTCGGAAATATCCGATATCAAGGCCAGCCTCAAACCAGTGTATTTCATTGACCCGGCTCGGCTTCCCGGCTGGTCCGATCTCGATGCGGAATTTGCTGGACATTCCAACAAATGGAAAATCTTCATAGACCCGGTCTGGGTGCATGTCGATCCGATCGATATTCCCGCAACTGTGGGCAATCTGCTGGAAAATATCGTCAAAGATGCAATTAACAATCTGATTCCCAGTTGGGTCCCCGATTGGGCAAAAGATCTGCTGTGGGCGATTATCGGCCCCATTGTGGGCCTCATCAAGGGAATTCTGGGCATTGCAGGCGAAATCAACGAGTGGCTATCCGACCTGCTGGGCAATAAATTCGACCTTTTGGGTACGATCGAAACGGCTGTGGCGGATTACTTCGCCAGCCAGAACCCGATATACGAATTCGATGATCCCTATCCCATATTGCCGGAAGCTCCGGGGCTTATCCCCGTGAAAATTCCACTCCGCAATCTGGATGCCCAGATTAACTCGAAAGAAATGACCGTCCTTGCCAACATCGGAGCATAGCCATGAAAATGAATTTCGATCCTAACTTTTTTTCACAGGTCGGGCTGGACAGCGGCGCATTGACAATGCTCAGCGCGGTCGTCCATAGCTTTAACGAGCCGGGCGAATACCGTGGCGTCGTTCGCGGCGGAACGGAGTCAGAGACGGTGTTCTACATATCTGTCGACAAGAATTCGCCCATTGCGCAAGCGAATATCGATCTCGCGGCGCTGGTTCAGGGTGAGCCTGCCAATGAATCCGAAAACGGGTGCTGCCCGAGCGGGCAGGGCAATCGTTTTGTCGTAAACCCCAAGGGCTACGCGGTATTTCACGTTCTGAGCGGTGCCGGCGGTTATTCAGTACAGGTCAGAAAGGCTGAAGAAGATCCCAAGACAAAGATATTCGACAGCCAGGAGCTGGATGAAGGCGATATTTTCTCGGCCATCATAATCCGTCCAGGCACCTACGCTGTCACCAACCTTCTTACCAAAAAGAAGAGCGAGGTCATCGTTTCCTACCCCAAGCCTGGCAAAACCGCCTACCGGCCGCCGAATCCGATAGTCGTGGATTGCAGCGAGCGCGAAATCGAACCGAGATGCATCGAGTTGCAGCCGGGACAAGGGCTCAACTTCCACCTGAAAGCCAGGTCACGGATCAAGATTGAACTGGTGAAGCCGGATGACGGTCCGGGCAAGCCGCGCGAGCCCGAGCGAAGCGGGTGGATCAAGCACTCCCTGCCGGACGCATAATCGTGCAGCGAGGCAAGATAAGGTAAGGTAGCCGGGTTTGATCGCGACGACCTCGATAGTAGAGAAGCATGTGCCTGCGACCTCGGTTTACGGCCATGTGGAGGGGCAGCTTTCCAGATTGATTTCCCGATTTGGCCTGGCGTGCCAGCGGGCGACGATCATGAAAACCTATCAACTCATCTGCGCCAAATCGCTTGCAATTCCGCTTGCCAGCAGGCCGCCGGGTTTTTCCCGCATTAATGAAGACGGAACGCCATTTCAATTTTCAATAGTGTTGGGCGGCTCAAAAATGCCTCTGCAGTTTCTGAGTGAAGTGGGCGGCGCTGGAGATTGCGGCGCCGACCGCTTGCATGCAAGCAGAGAAACGTTGCGCAGCATCGCCGGTTTGTTTGGCGCGGAGGAATCGCTGTCGGCAGTGACATTCATCATAGACGAGATGGTTCCAGGGGATAATCCGGATTTGCTCGCAGAGCATGCCGGCGCGATCTGGATAGGAGCGAGTTTTATACCCGAAGAAGAGCCAAAACTGAAAATTTATCTGAATGCCAAATGGGGGCAGGAGGTGGATCAATGGAAAAGGCTGGATGCTTTCGCTTCACGTTTTAATGCTAATGCTCAGCGGTATGGGGAAACGCAATTGAAGAACGGCATGAAGCCGCTAGGGGCATCCATTACCATCAGCCGCGATCGACTCTTGAGTGGACGTGTCTATCTTGGCGCGTACGGTAAGCAGATGGCTTATTATGAAGCGCTCGCCAGTGCCAGCGCCGGCAGCGCTTTTCAGGAATCATTCAGGTCTTACATTGATACACTGCTCGGCGAAAATAGCCGCTACCCAACCCAATCTACCGTATGTTCTTTCGGTTTTGATACCAGTGGTTCATACGATTTCAAGTTTGAAATGTGCGGTCTCGGCATTTTTGAAAGCGATGCCGATGCGATGGTGCGATGCTCCAACTGGCTGAAGCTGCAGAAGATCGATCCGAGTATTTATCTATGCGTGCTGGATGAACTGTCGAGCGATATGCTTCATGACTCAAGAGTCCGCCTGCATTCTTATGTGGGACTTGGCGCCAGGCGGGATCGTGTTTATTCCACATTCTATTTCAATCCCGGTATCTGGAATTCGTGAGTGAGAATCTCGAGGCTGAGCTGGAGCGAGTAATTGGGGCGGGCGTCCGCTATATCCTCGAACACCAGTTGGCGAGCGGTTGCTGGGTAGACTGGGAATTGCCTCCAGGCCAATGTCTTATGTGGACAACGGCATACATAGGCTACAAATTAAGCGGGCTTCCTGAAAATCTGCTGAAAGAAACCCTTTTCGCAAGAAAAAAAGCTGCACAATGGTTACTTGTCAATGAATTGCCCGGGCATGGTTGGGGGTACAACGGAACAGTTGGAGTAGATGCCGACTCGACAGCCCACGCAATCCTTTTCCTGTCATCGGTAGGTACCGGCTTGCCTGAAGGCAGCTATCGCCGTCTGGAAGCGTTTCAATCTGAAGATGGAGGGTTCTCTACCTATCAGCGATGTGATAGTTATGGATCATGGTGCGTTTCGCACCCCGAGGTTACCTCCATGGCAATTCTCGCATTATTGACCAGAGCAGAGTGCTCGCAACAAACAATGGCGATTAACCGAGGCGTCGACTATATAGTAGAGCAGCGCACTCAATCCGGCTTATGGAATTCGTTTTGGTGGGAAACACCACTATACGGAACGAATACATGCCTTGCGCTTCTCAACGCCGTGGATTGCATGAAAAATTGTGCCAACACGCGGGAAAATCTTCTGCTGACAGCTCCGAATAATGAGTTTGAAGCTGCGCTTTTATTATCCGCGTCGATGCGCGTAACCGCTGATATCGAGGCGTCCCTGGCGCTACCCGTAGCTTCGGCGCTAGCCAGACGACTTATCAGCACACAGAGATTGGACGGAAGCTGGAACGCCGTACCAATTCTCAGGGTAACCCGCCGCGACTGTTATAAGCCCTGGTGTGAGGCAGATGCGGGAGCTTTATACGCTGATCAAAACCGATTATTTACTTCAGTCTCGGTGGTAGATGCGCTAGCCCAATTTTGGTGCAGCCGATGGGACGGAAAGCTATGAAGATGGGGATCTTGCAGTATGAAGCAAGCATCATTTTTCATTTTGTTTGACGGCTTTCCGTGACGGATTTTAACGCTTGAGCAATTGCTATCCTACTTGAATGATCTGGTTCAAGCACGCGCATACCTGTGCAAACTGGCTGTCGGCTAATGTCCCGAGCCGGTGTGGTTTGGCCTCGCGTAAGCGCCAATCAAAAGACTTGGGTTGGTGGCAGAGTACGTAACTGTTTTTCCCCGTTTCG
>JBDSOQ010000102.1:0-2272 GCA_039914755.1 Nitrosospira sp.
AGCACAGCGGCATCAAGCGTTACGTCACCGTGACTACCGTCGCGGTCGAGAGGTTGATACGCAAGCTTGGCGTTAATGTCTCAAGAATAGGGCCGCCTATCAAGATCGGTCGGGTTTTAACCGTGGCTTGTTATATCGAGATCGATGCAATCACCGAATTTTCCTTGTTCGGCACGCTTCCAGAACATGCACAAAGGGAGGCAGCATGAATATTCTCTTGATGGGGGAAAAGCAGGATACCCGTCGAATTCTGCAGCTATTGCTTGAAAAATCAAAACACAGGCTCGAGCGGAAGTCGCTGGAAAGCTTCCCCGAGCCGGACCTGGGCGCCTACGATATGGTCCTTGTCGATGGGGCGGTGCAGGATTGCACCCAACAGGTGAATCTGCTGCAATGGATACGGGAAGCGAGACGGCGCTACCCGCATCTGCCGGTGGCGGTGATGAATAACGTGGGGTCCGACGTAACGCCCAACGTGGCGTCTGACCAGTATAAAGCGAGCCGCGAACCTTTGCATACCTGTGGTGTTTTCGAGTCCGGCAATGGGGTGTTGAATATGCGCTGCCGCCTGCAGGAAATCGCGTTGGGGGAAACAGCCGCACTGATGCGGGATGAGTGCGAGCGGCCAATGCTGGAGCCGATAACATTCGAATATTCGGGACGGGAATGAAAATATCGACCGGCAAGCGAGCAGAGCCAGAACAATTTTCTGCCTCTGGCTTTATTATCGATTATTCAACCCCTTAGCTATCGAGGGCAGGCCAGGGTACTAAAATTCGCAAGGTTCCGTTGTTTTCTCAAATTTGATAAAGCTTCATCGTAACGTCATCTATTTCGGGTAACCTGAACATTCTGATCAGTTCGCAAATGATCTTGAGCAGCGCTGTTCATTACAGGAGGTACCATGTATCCCTTATTACCTGCGTTAGTGGAGCTGTTATCGGCGGAAACGAAGAACGCCAAAGCGGGTGTCGGCCCGGTTCGGCAAAGACGTGCCATATCAGGGCGCAGAAACTTTGGCGCCGACCCGATCATTGCAATGTTCGGCAACCATGGCGCGGTGGGCAAAGGCAAGACTGGCCCTCGCGAACCATCGCTTGATGTCCAGAATGACCCGGGAAGTTTTCCCAGGTTGGGCCGACGCGGTTATCCCGCCACATCAAAAGTCAAAATCCGGAAAAAACGGTTTGGCTGAGGTTCAATTGATGCGACCGATACAACTTCGTGTCAGCGCCAGGAAGGGCGGGACCAGTCGCAAAAATTCATTGTGAACCCTTCGCGAATTTATCAACCATCACCAGGCTTCTCAGTTGAAGTTGGCAGTTGAAATTTTGACATCGTGGATACACTGGATCAGACACATGGGTATATATAAAAGGTACCGAATGTTTACCCGGGCGAAAGGGACGGGCCTGGACCCAGCCGCAGCGGCCTTGCAGTCGGCGGAATCCGGCGACACACTTGATGTAAGCCCGCTGGCCGCACTTCGCGTGTTGATGGAATCCCGTCAACACGGCAAAATTCCGGGTGAAGAGGAAAGTGAGACTGACTTGATGATTCAGTTAAGCGGCATGGTGCATGGCAGTACGGGAAGCGGCGAGTAATTCCATTTCTTTTTTTGCCGATTCGACTGAAGCAAAGGAGGAACTGCCTTCAAGCTCGTCAGCTCCTCCATCGTAAAAGTTACCTTACCATAATACCCTTTGCCCCTTCGAAGAAGGGGCTACGATTGCCGAAGTCATGGCTGCTGCGATCCGCTCTGGGGCGCCTCGTAAACGCCGGTTCTGCCGGTTCTGCGCAGCATCTTGTTGACCTGATCCGCGTGCATCTCTTCCTCGACGATGAGGCCCCGTGCATAATCCTCCAATAGCACCGATTTGCCCTGGGTCAGCTCCAGCAACTGGTAATAGGCGGCGCATGCCTCCTTTTCATTAGCCAGGGATTCCCTGAGGATATCGCCGATGTCGTGGTGATGTGTCTCCAGCAGAGGCCCGATCGAAAGTGACGGGTATCCGCCCAGCAGCGTGACAAGTTCGCCGGCCTTATGCGCATGCAGCAATCCTTCTTCGGCCTGCTCCTTGAGCCATGCGACGACAGGAATGCGGTTATAGCTATAGACCATCAATGAATAGTGCGTGTAACGTACCACCCCGGCGAGTTCCAGTTCCATGATCTTGTTCAGCAGTGCGATTGCCTTGTCTTTATCGAAGTCCATGAGTTTCTCCTTTGGGATTGCAAGAATCGGCAGGGTGGTGGCTACGTTTATCCCTTA